>JAYTTG010000079.1:0-2460 GCA_043745175.1 Microbacteriaceae bacterium | reverse complement strand
ATACCAATCGGGGAATATACGAGACGAGGGTCTCCGTGCCGGTGAGCACGAAGGCGCCCACCGCTCCCATCGCCTCAGATTCGGTGAGGCCGAGCGTGCGCATCCGTCCAGGAACGGTCCGCTCGTCACCGACCCGGTAGGCGCGCTGGGCATGCGAACCAAGTTCTCCCATCACCACCCGGGCCCGCGCGACCTGGGTCGACGTGAGTTTTGCCTGGCTGAGGCGCACCATCGACGTGATCGACGAGACCTTCCGGAACAGGTCTGTGGTCAGCTTGGCGGAATCGAGACCCACCAACCGGCTGATCGCGATGCTCGAATAACGCCTCACCTCCTCGACGAGGTCGACCTGCTCCCCGCTCGACAGCCGCTCCCTGAGCTGCGCGACCGGCTCACCGAGACTCTCGGCGACCATCGGCTCAACGAAGGACGGAGCGAAGATCGGAGCGAGTTTGCGCCGCAGGGCCTGGTGGCCCGCACCCTCCATGTTGAGCAGGACACTCGGTCCGAGCACGTCGGTCCAGAGGTCGGCCGGCGAACCCGGCCCGATCTTGGTGAAGCTCGTGGTGTTCAGCAGAGTCGAGCGCAACAGCGCGGCATCCCTCACCAGGATGCCGAGACCGGGCACCCGGAGCACCGGACCACGAGCCATCCGCAGCACGGGATAGGCGATCGGATGCGCCGCGCGCATCACCCGCTCCTCCCACCGCGCGGCGAGCCTCTGCGGTGCCGATGAGCCCGATGCCGATGAGCCAAGTGGCAGCGTCATCGGATGTCCACGTGCTCGGGCCGATACTGGTGGTCTTTGTACCAGAGCAGTGTGTTCTTCAGGCCCCAGGCGCTCACCCGGCGACTCGATCCGAAGACCACGATGTCCCGTCGACGGGCGTAGCGTGAAGTGATCCGCCGCACCGCGTTGACCAGCGCGCGATCCTCGTGCAGGTCTTCGATGCTGGTGCGGGGGAATCCGCCGCTCGCCAGGTACAGGTCCGCCGTGATTCCCACGTTGCAGCCCGCGGCCATCATGTAGGGGCCGAGGTATTCGGGTGATTTATTCTCCCGTCTCACCCGCCCGAATGCCTCCGCGAGATAGACGGCGCCGTGCAGGCTGAACCGGGTGAACCAGGAAAGGCCCTCGTCGGTGCGCGGCACAAGCTCGCCACCCACCAGCTCCAGGCCATCGACTGTGAGTGCCCGGCGCATGCTCGCCGTCCAGTCGGGGCAAGGGAGGCAGTCGGAGTCGGTGCGAGCGAGGATACCGGCCCCGGCGGCGATGGCGGCGCGCATCCCAGTGTCCGCGGCAGCTCCGGTGCCCTTCTGCGGCTCGTGGATGACGCGCCAGCGCGGGCGGTCCGCCGCACACTGCTCGATGATGGCCACCGAATCGTCGGTGGACCCGTTGTCGACGAAGACGACGTCGAAGTCCTGGTCGTGCTGGGCCGCGAGCGCGGCGAGCGTCGGCCGGATCCATCCCGACTCGTTGAAGACCGGCACCACGACGGCAAGCCTGGCCGAGATCGATGTCGTCACAGTCGAAGCACCATCACGCCGAGGCTGATACCGCCGGCCAGCCCGATCAGGGCCACGAGACTTCCCTCGCGGATGCGCCCGGCATCCCGTGCAAGCAGCAGCTGCAGTGGCAGGGTGACCGAGGCGAGATTGCCGTGATCCTCGATCGTGATGATCGTCTTGTCGTCGGCCACCCCGAGACGTTTGAAAATCGGCGGAAGGTACGGCAGCGCCACCTGGTGGATGGCCACGAGATCGAAGTCACTCCAGTCGAGGTCGAGCTTCTGCAGGGTGGTGAGCACGGCATCCGGTCCGAGGTCGAGGAAGGCCTGCTGCAGCGCGGGACCGTCCATGTCGAAGTGGCTGCCGTTCTCGGCGTGCGGGTCCATCGATCCGCCGGTGCCGAGCGTGCCGATCCCCCAGTGGCTGGAGACCGCGACAAAGGTGGAGCCAAGGATGCCCGAGGTATCGCCGCTGCGCTCGAGAATGACCGCCGCTCCGCCGTCGCTCATCGTGTAGCCGGGGAACGACCGCAGGAACTGCTCCTTGTTCTCCAGCCGCCAGCGAACCGCATGCGAGGGCTGCTCGCCGCTCGCGATCAGCACCCGCTGATACTGGCCGCTGACGATGAGGGCATCCGCCACCTGCATCGCGTTCAGCACACTATTACAGGCGTTCTTGATATCCATGACCGGGCAGTCGAGGCCCAGTTTCGACGCGACGATGTGACTGGTCGCCGGCTCGATCAGGTCCTGGCTTGCGCTCGCGAAGATGAGGAGATCGATCGGTCCGGGCGAGTCGGCGAGAGCCGCGCGCGCGGCGGCCGCAGCGAGATCGGAGGTCTGCCAACCATGAGGCCGCAGATGCACTTTCTTGACGCCGGTGAGGCGTCCGATCATGCCCGTTGCCAGCTTCAGCTGTGGATTGTGGCGCCGCAGATCCGCTTCGGTC
>JAYTTG010000078.1:0-9098 GCA_043745175.1 Microbacteriaceae bacterium | reverse complement strand
TCTTTGGCGGCCTCGGCCTTGTCACTGTTTGCCTTGATCAGCTCACGCCGAAGGTCCTGGATCGCAGTGTCCACCTCGTCGCGGTTGTACCCGCGCATTGCAGTGGTGAAGGTTTCGTCGTCAGTGGCCACGCTGTCTCCTCGTGAGTCAATTCGACCGGGCACGTACAGGGTCGCGGCCGGAACCATTTGAGTTTAGCCTGAGAGGCGACGGACCTGAGGGGGGACGGTTCGGGGGCAAAAACACCCCGTTCACCGGGTCTCCCGGGTGACGGCGCGGTGCCTCACAGGGTCGATAGGCTATTCTGGAGCGTCTTTGCCTGCTGCCATTGACGACTTTCTCGTCAGTCCACGGGCCGCCTGGTGTCGCCTAAGTACCTCCCTCCATCGCTTCTGCGCTGCAGCGGCGGTGTGGCGGGGGATGCCGGCCGCCGGTCGCCCACGGCACCAAGAAAGGAGTAATCACCGTGCGTTTCATCGCCGCAATCATCAGTTTCGTGATCGCTTTCGGGCTCATCGCCTACGGTATTGCCCAGCGCACCGTCCTTGCCGAAGCTGACAGCGTCACCGCTTCAGAGACCTTCACCACCAAGGCTCCCGTCACTGTCGTCAGTTCGTCGACCCTCAAGTCGCTCCCTGGCCGCCAGGAGATTCAGATCACCGGCGCGAAAAAGATTTTTGCCGCCTATGGTCGCACGGAAGACGTGATGGCCTGGGTGGGAGACGCGAGCTACAACAGGGTCGGTTTCAACCGCGATAGGTCATCTCTCACCACCAAGCTCATCACCGGCACGTCCTCGGGGGTGCCCAATCCCCAGGGTTCCGATCTCTGGCTCGACGAGTTCAGCGAGACCAACAGTCTCAACTTCACCGTCAACGTTCCGGACGACATTTCCGTGATCATTGTTTCCGATGGCTCGAGTGCCGCGCCGAATAACCTCTCCATCCGCTGGCCGCTCGATAACCGCACCCCCTGGTCTGGCCCGCTCATCGTCGGCGGAATCGTGCTGTTGATCGTCGGTCTCGCGCTGTATCTTTGGGGGCTCGCGCACTTGCGCCGCTCCCGCGGACCTCGTCGGAAGACTCCCAAGATGCCCAAAGTGCCCCGCCAGCGCAGCTATCGGCCCCGGAAGCCCAGGGCCCTGGCGCCGATCGGTGGGCGCCGGTCGAATCGCCGACGCATGGTCGCGATCATGCCCGTACTGCTAATCGGCGGGCTCTCCCTCAGTGGATGCTCTCCCAACTCCTGGCCCGATTTCTTGACCGGTGCCGCTTCGGCCACTCCCACACCGACAGCCTCGGCGACTGGCACTGCGTCAGACCAGAAGCCTCCTGTAGTTACCGGCCCCCAGTTGAAAGTGATCATCGCGAAGATCTCCGCGGTGGCGGCCAAGGCTGACGCTGACAAGGATGTCGAACTCGCGAAGACTCGCTTCGCGGGTCCAGCTCTTGACCTGCGCGCTGCCAACTACGCCATCCGCAAGGTCGATGGCACCCAAGCTGCCCTCGCCGCGATCCCCGCCGCCGCCGCTACCGTGATCCTGCCGCAACAGAATGACAAGTGGCCGCGCGCGGTCTTCACGGTCGTCGTGAACCCCACCGACAAGAAAGTGCCGCCAGTGGGGCTCATGTTGGAGCAAAAGACACCGCGCTCGGAATACAAGGTGCAGTATGCGACGGCACTTCAAGCCGGGGTGGTGCTGCCGAAGCTCGCGGCAAAGGAGGTCGGGGCGCCCCGCCTCCCTCCGGACGGCAAACTGCTTGAGCTTGAGCCGTCGAAAATTGCTCTGGCCTACGGTGACATTCTTGAGAAAGGCCCCACGAGCGACTCGGCGAAGTACTTTGACACCTCGAACGACAAGCTCATCGGTCTAATCGGGCTCGAGTACCGAAAGTCCCTCGTGGCCGCACTGCCCGCGAAAGCGAAAATGGAATTTGCCAATGCTGTGGGAACCTACGACAGCATCGCTCTCGGAAGCAACGACTCCGGAGCGATCGTCTCGGTATACCTCAATGAATCCGTCACCGTGACCCCGACGGAAGCCGGCGCAGCCGTGAATACGGAAGGCCAGGTGAAGACCCTTTCGGGCGTCACCGGCTCCACCAAGGGCACTGTGGCCGTTTACGGCGATCAGTTGCTGTTTTACGTACCGAGCGCGCTCAGTAAAACCCAGAAGATCTCGCTACTCGGTTTCGCGACCGGTCTCACCTCGGCTAAGGAGCTCCCGTGACCTCGATTCCCCCCGCCAGCCGCGCAAATTTGCGTGGCGCCGTCGACCTCTCGTCACTTGTACGTCCCCCGGCTGGCCCGGCTGGCGCTGCGCCCGGCGCAGCCACCGCTGTTCCCTCGCTCGTGCTGGAATCGTCGGACGCGTCATTCACCGGCATCCTGGATCTCTCCCAGACCGTGCCGGTGGTCGTGGAGCTGTACGTCGGCGAACCATCGGCCGCCCTCGTCCGTGCCGTGACCGGTTACGCGGGTCGCCTCGTGCTCGCCACTGTGGATGCCGCCGCCAACCCCCAGCTCTCGCAGGCGTTCCACGCGGCCGCGGCTCCGACCGTCGCCGCCGTAATCGGCGGACGTCCGATTGCACTCTACGAGGGCGACCTGCCTGAGGCGGACGTGAAACAGGTGCTCGACCAGCTGCTCACCCTGGCCGCCCAACAAAACGTGACCGGCACCGTGACGCCATCGGAGCCGGGAGCCGAGCCTGCCGAACCGGTAGAGGCGCCGCTGCCACCGCACCATCAGGAGGCCTACGACGCCATCGCCGCGGGTGACTTCGAGGCAGCCATCCGCGAATACAAAACGGCGATCGCCCAGGACCCGCGCGATCAGCTCGCTGTGGCAGGCCTCGCCCAGGTGTCCCTGCTCGCCCGCCTCGGCATGGCCTCGACCGCTGAAATCCGGGATGCGGCCGCAGCTGCCCCCACCGACATCGACGCCCAGCTTGCCGTCGCCGACCTCGACGTCTCCGGGGGGCAGCTCGACGATGCGTTCGGCCGACTTCTCCAGCTCTTTCCCACCCTCGATCAACCGGGCAAAGACCGGGTTCGCACCCGCCTGCTCGACTTCTTCGAGATTGCCGGAGGGGACGACCCGCGCGTCGTCTCCGCGCGTCGTCGGCTGACGGGGTTGATGTACTGACCCTGCTCGGTCGGGTATCTGTGCACGCGCCACCCGCTCGTCGACGGCCTTCGACACAACAGTGGCCCCGAATCATCCGAATTCTGGATGTTGACGGAGCCCGGGACCGGCACACTGATGGTGAACGCGCGCTTTGTAGCCAGGAAACCTGCACAGGGTCGGCTCGCCGCCTACCGAACGCCGCGCCTGCCAGACGCGACACCCGACGAAAACACAGGAGATTCACCACCAAAGCACGTCATTCGCGGCCGATGGGGCCGCTTCGTGGCGAATGTCCTGCCTTGTGAGAGTGCCGACGCGCGGCTACCGCCTCAGCTTGAGCCAGAGCCCCGCGAGCGGCGGCAGCGTGACCTCCGCCGAGGCCGGACGACCAGCCCACGGAGTATCGGTCGCTTCGACCGCGCCGAAGTTACCGACTCCCGAGCCGCCGTACTCCAAAGCATCCGTGTTGAAAATCTCGTCCCAGGTGCCTGCGAATGGAAGGCCGACCCGATACGGTCCCACCGGATTGCCACCGAAGTTCATCAGCACTGCGATGGGATTGCCGTGGTTGTCCCAGCGAAGAAACGACACGGCGTTGTGCTCGGCGTCACCGGCATCGATCCACTCGAACCCGCCCGGGTCGTTGTCGCGCGACCACAGTGCCGGCTGGTCGCGGTAGACCCGGTTCATCTGGCTCACCATCGTCAGCAGCCCGCGATGAACGGGCTGGTCGAGAATCCACCAGTCGAGCCCACGCTCTTCGCTCCACTCTGAGGGCTGGCCGAACTCCGAGCCCATGAACAACAGCTGTTTACCGGGATGTGACCACATGAACGCTAGATAGGCGCGCAAGTTCGCGAGCTTCTGCCACTGGTCGCCGGGCATCTTGTGCAGCAGCGACCCCTTGCCGTGCACGACCTCATCGTGGCTGATCGGAAGCAGGAAGCTCTCGGTGAACGCGTAAACCATGCTGAAGGTGATCTCGTTGTGGTGGTAAGAGCGATACATCGGATCCGTGGCGATGTACGTGAGGCTGTCGTGCATCCAGCCCATGTTCCACTTCAGTCCGAAACCGAGGCCGGATCCACCGGTCGGCTTGGTGACGCCCGGCCAGGCGGTCGACTCCTCGGCGATCATCACGATGCCGGGGTTGCGCTTGTAGGCGGTCGCATTCACCTCCTGCAGAAAGCTGATGGCCTCGAGGTTCTCCCGACCGCCGTTCACATTCGGCAGCCAGTCATCCGCTTCCCGCGAGTAGTCGAGGTAGAGCATCGAGGCCACCGCGTCGACCCGGAGTCCGTCGATGTGGAAGTCCTCGAGCCAGTAGCTCGCGTTCGCGACGAGGAAGTTGCGCACCTGGGAGTCGCCGAAGTTGAAGACGAGGGTGCCCCAGTCGCGCTGTTCACCCCGCCGAGGGTCGGAGTGCTCATACAGTGGCTGCCCGTCGAAGTTGGCCAGCGCCCACTCGTCCTTCGGAAAGTGCGCGGGAACCCAGTCCATAATCACTCCGATGTCGGCCTGGTGGAGTCGATCGATCAGATAGCGGAGGTCGTCCGGATGCCCGAACCGGCTGGTCGGCGCATAGTAGCCGGTCACCTGGTAGCCCCATGACCCACCGAACGGATGCTCGGCGAGCGGCATGAACTCCACGTGCGTAAACGCGGTCTCCCGGAGGTAGGCGATCAGCTCATCCGCCAATGAACGGTAGTCGAGCCCCGGACGCCACGACCCGACGTGCAGCTCGTAGACGCTCATCGGGGAGTTGTGCGGGTCGCGTTCCGCGCGGCGACGCATCCAGTCGGCGTCGCCCCACTCATAGAGGGTTTGGCCCACTTTTGAGGCGGTGGCCGGCGGGATTTCTGTGTAGCGGGCCATCGGATCGGCACGCTGCACCCAGCGGCCGTCGGCAGTGAGGAGCTCGAACTTATAGGAGGTGCCGGGAGTGAGGGCAGGCACGAAGAGCTCCCACACCCCGTTGTCGTCGAGGCGGCGCATGGCATGCCCGGGGCCGTACCAGCCGTTGAAATCTCCGAGCACCCGTGCGGCTTTCGCATGCGGAGCCCAGACCGAGAAACTCGTGCCGGTCACGCCTTCGTGCGGCCGGAAGTGTGACCCGAACACCTGCCACAGCTGCTCGTGCCGCCCCTGGCCCCACAGGTAGAGATCAAGCTCTCCCACCGAGGAGACGAAGCGGTAGGGGTCATCCGCCACCCAGTCCGGTCCGTTGGAGTAGGTGGTTTCGACCCGGTAGGCCTGTCCGACGCCTGCCGAGAATCCCTGCCATAGGCCATCGGCCAGGTGGCTGAGCGGCACGCGGTCGCCATCGGCGCGGATTGCCGTCACCGAACCGGCGAGGGGGCGGATGACACGGATCACGAACCCGTCTGCCAGGGCGTGCTGCCCCAGGGTCGCGTGCGGCTGGGGGTGGCGGCCTTCGACGAGTGCCGTGACGTGGTCGGGGTGGAGAGATGGCAGCACGGGAGGGGGGATGGGGGATGCTGCCTTCGTCGTCGCCGGCTTCTTTCCGGCGGGAACCCTCTTAGGGGAAATGGACGGGTCCTTCGCCATTATTTACCTCTCGGGAGTTCGACACGCAGGATGTGGACGGGTTCAACGAAGGCGTCGAGCCGCACGAAGTTCTGCTGGCCCCAGGTGAACTTCTGCCGGGTGATGAGGTCGGTCACCTCGAACGGCTCGTCGGGATCGACGCCAAACCGGGTGGGGTCGAGATAGACCGTCGACTCGCGAGCCGAATGCGGATCGAGGTTGGCTACAACGATGATCGCATCACCGCGTCCGGAGCGGGTGAATGCGCCGTCGAGGTACTTGCTGTACACCAGTATCGAGTCGTCATCGCACCAGTGGATGTCGAGATTACGCAACTGGCGCAGGGCAGGATGCTCCGCCCGGATCTTGTTCAACTGGGTGATGTAGGGAGCGAGCGAGCGCCCGGCAGCCTCGGCGGCGCCGAAATCACGAGCCTTGTATTCGTATTTCTCGTTATCGATGTTCTCTTCGGAACCGGGCCGGGCGACATTCTCGTACAGCTCGAAGCCGGCGTAGACACCCCAACTCGGCGAGGCTGTTGCGGCGAGAGCCGACCGGATCTTATACGCTGCAGGGCCCCCGAATTGCAGGAACTGGGTGAGGATGTCCGGGGTGTTGACGAACAGATTCGGCCGAAAGTACGGCGAGTGTTTGTGGGAGATCTCAGTGAAGAACTCCTCGAGCTCGGTCTTGGTGTTTCGCCAGGTGAAGTAGGTGTAGGACTGCTGGAAACCGGCCTGGCCGAGGGAGTACATCATCGCTGGCCGCGTGAAGGCCTCGGCGAGGAAGACGATGTCGGGGAATTCCGAGTTCACCTGGTGAAGCATCCACTCCCAGAACTGCAACGGCTTGGTGTGCGGGTTGTCCACCCGGAAGATCGTGACGCCGAGACCGATCCAGTACCTGACGATTCGAAGCACCTCGGCACGAATGCCGACCGGATCATTGTCGAAGTTGATGGGATAGATGTCCTGGTACTTTTTCGGCGGATTTTCCGCGTAGGCGACCGATCCATCGGGAAGCGTGGTGAACCACTCGGGGTGCTCGATCACCCAGGGGTGGTCCGGCGAACACTGCAGTGCGAGGTCGAGAGCGACCTCGAGGCCGTTCTTCTTCGCGGTATCGACGAACGCCTCGAAGTCCTCGACCGTGCCGAGATCCGGGTGAATGGCGTCATGCCCGCCGTCTTTCGATCCGATGGCCCACGGGGATCCTGGATCGTTCGGTCCCGGTTTCAGGGTGTTGTTCGGCCCCTTGCGAAAGCTGACGCCGATCGGATGGATTGGTGGGAGGTAGATCACATCGAAGCCCATGCCTGCAACGGAGGGGAGACGGCGTGCGGCTGTGCGAAAGGTGCCGCTCGTCCAGGCACCATCCTTGCCCTTCTTCGCGCCCTCCGACCGCGGGAAGAACTCGTACCAACTGCCGGCCCCTGCCCGCACCCTCTCGACGCGTACCTCGAGAGGGAGGCTCAGCGTGTTGCGGCTCGCCAGCGGCCTCTTCTCCAATTCTTCGGTGACGCGAGGATCGAGGGCGACAGCAAATCGCGTCGCTGGCGCGAGGCTCCTGGTGGTCATCACCTTCGCGGCATCGGTCAACACCTTGTTCTTTGGATCCGATTTCACCGCCCGGGCAAGAAGCTCCGTGCCGAGCAGGAGCATGACTTTCACGTCGATCCCCGCCGGAATCTTAATCTCGGCGTTGTGCAGCCAGGTCGCCCAATCGTCGGTCCAGGCCTGGATGCTGTACAGCCAGATGCCCTGCATGTCGAGGAGCACGTCAACCTCCCACCGATCGAGCCCCACCCCGACTTCGTGCATCCGATACTTCGACTGCAGGCCTTCTGGCGTGCTGAGGAGCAGATCGACACCGAGAACGTCGTGCCCCTCTGTGAAGACCGTCGCCTGGAACGGTACGACCTCGCCGACGAAGGCCTTTGCCGGCCAGTTGTTCTCGGGCTGCTGGGGAGCAAGGTGCCGAATCGGGATGCGGCCCATCTTTGGTTCGAAGACATTCGTCACTCTTCGACCGTAGCGGCTCAGCAAAAGTTTCTCTGCCCCTTGACTCCCGAACCGCTCCTCATGTTTCGCCGGGAACGGATGCAGCCTCAGGCCCGAACGACAACTTTCTGCCCGTATGGTGTAACAGTGAAGGCTATCCGTCGTTTTACTGTCCGTACCGTTCTCCCTGATGCGCTCGCGCCCCTGGAGGAACTGGCCACCAATCTCCGCTGGTCCTGGCATCTGCCGACCCGCCGCCTATTCGAAGACATCTCGCCGGAGTTGTGGGAATCCAGCGGGCACGATCCCATCGGCCTGCTCGGTGAGATCGAGCCGACCCGCCTGACCGTGCTCGCCGACGACACGGAGTTCGTCGCGCGAGCTGCTGGCCTGTCACAGGATCTGCATACCTATCTCACCGAGCCGCGGTGGTACCAGCAGGCGGTGACGGATGACGCGCCGAAGGCGATCGGTTACTTCTCCCCGGAGTTCGGTATCGCGGCAGCGCTTCCGCAGTACTCCGGCGGGCTCGGCATCCTCGCGGGCGACCACCTGAAGAGCGCGTCTGACCTCGGCGTGCCGATCATCGGTGTCGGGCTCTTCTACCGTTCGGGGTACTTTGCCCAGTCCATCTCCCCGGATGGCTGGCAGCAGGAGTCGTATCCCGTGCTCGACCCCGACGGGCTACCGCTGTCCGTTCTGCGTCATCCGGATGGCACCGCTGCGCACGTCACGCTCGCTCTGCCGGGTGGTCGCGCTCTTTACGCGCGCGTCTGGCAAGTCGCGGTTGGTCGCATCCGCCTTCTGCTGCTCGACACCGACATCCCCGAGAACGAGGACTCGCTTCGCTCCGTCACCGACCGGCTCTACGGTGGGGGCGGAGAGCATCGCCTGCTTCAAGAGCTGCTTCTCGGCATCGGTGGTGTGCGTGCGATCAAACTTCTCACCGAGCTCACCGACGCCGACGCCCCGGAGCTCTTCCATACCAACGAGGGACACGCCGGCTTCCTTGGCCTCGAGCGGATCAGCGACCTGATCGGTGACGGCCTGTCGTTCGACGAGGCGCTACAGGTGGTTCGCGCTGGCACCGTTTTTACGACCCACACTCCTGTTCCGGCTGGCATTGACCGATTCGACTCCTCTTTGGTGCATCAGTACTTTTCCACTGACCTGTTGCCGGGCGTCGAAGTCGACGACGTGCTGGCGCTCGGTGCGGAGAACTACGAGGGCGGCACCGCCAACACCTTCAACATGGCGGTGATGGGTCTTCGCCTCGGCCAGCGTGCCAACGGTGTATCGCAGCTCCATGGCGAGGTGAGCCGCGGGATGTTTGGGGCACTGTGGCCCGGATTCGACGCCGACGACGTGCCGATCACGTCGGTGACCAATGGAGTGCACGCTCCCACCTGGACCGATCCCTCG
>JAYTTG010000077.1:0-2477 GCA_043745175.1 Microbacteriaceae bacterium | reverse complement strand
CCCTCGATGAGGTCTCCGTCGTTGAAGAATTTGAGAGTCTTTTCGACCGCGGCGAGAAAGTCTTCAGCAGATCCGATGTCATTGATTGCGACCTGCTTGGGCGCCTTGTCGGTCGTTACGATTGTCATGTAGTAGTTGCTCCAGGATGGACATTTTTTAGGGCCGGCCGCAGAACCAATGGCGTAAGAGAGTCTTTCGTATGACTTCCGCGGCTGGCAGGCGGATGTTGCCGCAGAAATGCGACTCCTTATTCTATAGCCCCCCAATGAGGCGCGCCACCTCGCCGGATGCCGCACTTCGGGACGTCACCGGCGGGAGCCGACGATACTCCGGATGGCGGGACGCAGCTCGGGATATTCGAACATGTAGCCGGCCTCAATAAGCCGTTCGGGCAGCACCCAGCGACTCTTGAGCACGAGTTCGGTCTCGCTATGGATCACGGCAGTGCCGAGTTCGAGCATCCACCGTGGGGCGGGGAGGCCGAACGGTATCCCGAGCATGTCCCTCAGCGTCTGCATCACGATGCGATTGTCGGAGGGATTGGGAGAACTCACGTTCACCACCCCCGAGATCTCGGGATGAGACCGCAGGAAGCGGATGACGCCGAGCACGTCGGCGAGATGGACCCAGCTGAACTTCTGACTGCCTCCCCTCGACCGGAACGGGTGAAACGTTCCCGCGGTGCGTCGTGCGGCCGTCGAAAACCAGGGGCCGTCAAGCTGAGCGCCGCCGAGACCGGACCGGGCGAGTACCATCAGCGGTGCTAGCGCGCTGCCGTCGCCCAGCACGATCGCCATCCGGAGAGCGACCCGGCGAGTGGCGGGAAGGACACCCTCAAAGAATGTCTCTTCCCACGCCTTCGCGATTCCCACCGAAAAACCGTCGCCCAGCTCACCGGTCGACTCCGTCATGGGACGGTCGTCAGCATGTCGGTAGATCGTTGCGGTCGACGAATTGATCCAGAGCGCAGGCGGCTCACGACAGTCGCGGATGGCCTCGGCCAGCCGGCGGGTCGTCTCGACCCGGGACCGCAGGATCTCCTCGCGATTCACCGCGGTATACCGACAATTGACGCTCTTGCCCGCAAGATTCACCAGCAGGGTCGCCCCCTCAAGCAGGCCGACGATCGCCGCCGGATCGCCCCAGGAGGCATCCGCTCCCTGACGGCCGATGACCTGGACCAAGGAACCCTGTCTGCGGAACTCCCGCGCAAGATACTGCCCGATGAAGCCGGATGCTCCCGCGATCACGATCCGGTCGGTGCCGAGGGTCACGGTCACGGGGCTTCCTCGATCCTGTAGGTGAACGAACCGGAGTATTCATAGAGCCTACCGATGAGCGGCGCGCGCACCTCGAGGGCCACATGCTGACGGCCATCGGCTGCATCGAAGCGCTCCACCAGCGTCACGACCGGTACGAGGATCCTCGGTACCGTCACCCGCACCCGCCCCACCCGCACCGCAATAATAGCCGAGGTCAGGGTGAGAGCGCCGTCGACGACGTGGCCTGAGAACCGCGAGATCAGCCGACGAGACCGGCCGAGATGATCGACGAGGCCGCCACTTTCCGCGGTGATGGCGTCGACCATGCTGCGGTCACCGCGACCGAATCGGAAAGTGCGTACCGCAGCGATGGCGATATTCCCCCGGGCATCCACACACGGACGGTTGACCACGGTGAACGGTACGTCTTTCTGCCAGGCGGCGAACATGATGTCGTGGCTGCCGAGCAGCCAGAGCGCCGGCCATAGCCAGCGACGCGGCGTGCCGACCACGTCGAAAATACCAGACCCCACGCCGAAACTGCCGCGCGGGATCTCAGCGAAATACAGGCGAAGACGCGGATGAAGCGACTCGAGTGAGTATCCGAAGACCTCCTCGTACGGGGAAGGCACCTACGTGAGCAGTGCCGTCTTCAAGGTGTCGAGCCCGACACCGCCGATGTCGAGAGCCTTCTTATGAAAAGCCCGGATATCGAAGGCCGCCCCCTCCCGACGCGCGTACTCGTCGCGCAACTGCTCCCAAATTCGCTGGCCGATCTTGTAGGAGGGCGCCTGGCCCGGCCAGCCGAGATAACGGTTGACCTCGAAGCGCACGAACTCCGGACTCATGTTGACATTGCGGCCGAGGAATCCGAAAGCGTGTTCTCCCGTCCACGGACCGGAGCCGTCGGGAAGTGGCTTCTCGAGGTGCACCCCGATGTCCAGCACCACTCGCGCCGCCCGCATCCGCTGGCCGTCGAGCATTCCCAGCCGATCTGCCGGATCGTCGAGGTAGCCGAGTTGCTCCATGAGGCGCTCGGCATAGAGAGCCCAGCCCTCGGCATGACCAGAAGTACCGGCATTGCGACGCCAGGTGTTGAGCAGTGCTTTGTTATGTACGGCCTGCCCGATCTGGAGGTGATGCCCGGGAACGCCCTCGTGATAGACGGTGGTGAGCTCGCGCCAGGTGTCGAATTCCGTGACGCCTTCCGGAACG
>JAYTTG010000076.1:0-2478 GCA_043745175.1 Microbacteriaceae bacterium | reverse complement strand
GCTCGACCTCCAACGGGTGCTCTCGACGCCCTCGAGGAACCCGCGCATGGCGGTCGTGCTCGGCCGACTGCTTGGGATCGCGTTCCTCGTCTGCTTTGGCACGGGCCTCTACAGTCACTTCCTACAGAATCCTCTGCCGTGGATGGTCTTCCCCACCCGCCCGCAGACGCTCTACCAACTGAGCCAGGGCATCCATATCACCGCTGGTATTGCCTGTTTTCCACTCATTCTCGGCAAGCTCTACGTCGTTTTCCCCGATCTCTTTCAAACGCCGCCGATCAAGAGTTTCGCTAATTTTCTCGAGCGAGCATCCGTCGCGATCTTTGTCTCGGCATCGCTGGTGCAGATCACCATCGGCCTGCTGAATACCTACCAGTGGTACGTGTTTCCCTTCTCCTTCCGGCAGGTCCATTTCGCCCTCTCCTTTGTGATCATCGGCTCGCTGGCCATCCACATCGCCACGAAGCTCCCGCTAATTTCGCGCTACTGGACGCGCTCCCGCAGCTTTGACGCTGAGGGCAATCTGCTGCTCGACAATGCCGACCTGCCACTCACGAAAGCGGATGTCGCTGCCGAACTCGCCGAGACAACACGGGAGCCCGTCGGCGCGAACTCCCGTCGCGTCGATGGGCTCACCGGCCGGCTGTTCGACTGGATCGACAGTGCACCTGCGCGCACCGAGACTCCGACGCAGGCGCGCGTCTCGCGGCGCGGATTCGTTGCGACCATCGGGGTGGCCACCGCTGCGGTTGTCGCGCTCACGGCTGGCCAATCATTTCGGGTGCTCGATGCGATCAATTTCTTTGCTCCCCGCAAAAATTTCGTCGGCCCGAACGGACTGCCGATCAATCGCACCGCTCGGGCAGCCCAGGTGACGAAGGCCGACACCGGAGCCGACTGGGCGCTCTCGGTGTCCCGCGGTGCGATCGTGAAGATTTACACCAGGGCCGACCTCGAGGCGATGACACAGCACAGGGTCGATTTGCCGATCGCCTGTGTTGAGGGCTGGAGCCAGATGGCGTCCTGGCGCGGAGTGCGCCTTCGCGACCTGCTGGATGCGGTCGGCGCACATCCCGATGAAGACCTGAGGCTCACCAGCCTGGAGAAGAAGGGTGGCTTCCGGGTGACCGAAATGGGCCACGAATTCGTGCAGGACGACCTGACCCTTGTCGCTCTCGAACTCAACGGTGGGGCGCTCGATCTCGACCACGGTTTCCCGGCCCGCATGATTGCTCCGGGGCGTCCCGGCGTGCTCCAGACCAAGTGGTTGTCGAAACTCGAGGTGATCTGATGTCCGCAACTTCACTGAAGAATTGGCGGGCGACCCTCATCGTCCTCGGGGTCCTGTTGCTCGCGTTCGGGGCGTACGTGATGGTCGACACCGTCGCACCGGTAAAGATCGCCGGTGTCGCACTGTGGTTCCTTTTTGCTCTCATTGTGCATGATGGCGTCATCGCATTCGTGACCTTCGGCGTCGCCTTCCTCCTGCGGAAAGCAGGGCGAAGGATTCCGATCGCGGTGCTCGCGATCGTGCAGGCTGGCCTTGTCGTCTGCTCAGTTTTCGCAATAATCGTGCTCCCCGCGGCCTACAAGAAGTCCATTGGCGCGAATAATTCCACGATACTTCCGCTCGACTATGCACCGTCTCTCGTCGTCTTTTGGGCCATCATGGTCGTACTCACCGGCCTCGCCGTCGTCGGCTATACGGCGTTGACAAGACGGCAGAAAAACCGGCCGTCGATCTCCCAGCGTTGATCGAGTTGAAGCCCGATCTTCTCGGCGCGGCGGATGAGGGCTGTCTCGCCGATTTCGGCCCACGGGAATGCATCGCTCTGATGACCGCGGATGTCGACGATCGTGCCGTCGTACATGTGGTCGCGTAGCGAGTCGGAATGCACCTCGACGACGATTACTCCGTCGGCAGAAATGAGCTCCGCGCAGCGCTCGAGCAGGCAGGACGGGTCCCCGCCGATGCCGATGTTGCCGTCGACCAGCAGTGCCGCGCCCCACATGCCCTCGCGGGGAAGTCGCTCGAAGACCGAGCGGTTGAGCACCATCAATCCGGACTCTCGGGCGATCTCCACCGCGGTCTCCGATACGTCGATCCCGAGCGCAGTCAGCCCTCGATGCATGGCGGCACGCACCATGCGCCCCGGGCCGCAGCCGATGTCGAGCACGGCACCGTTGATGCCGTCGAGGAGGCCGTGGTCCGCCGCATCCGCCGCGTCATTCCATCGGGAGACATCCATGGCCCGTGACGGGGTGAGCGAGTCGGATTCAATGTCGCGCAGGTACAGCACCTGGTCGTCGCGACGCAGTGCGCGGGCGTAGGGTTCAGCGCCTCCAGACCCGAAGGTCGCGAAGACCGCATCGCTCATCGGTTCACTCCTGGCCGGAGCGGGATGGTGTCGAACGAGGCGAGCGTGCGGGCGAATTCGGTCTGCGGGGCGAAGCCGGCCACCAGCCGGGCATCGTCAA
>JAYTTG010000075.1:0-2479 GCA_043745175.1 Microbacteriaceae bacterium | reverse complement strand
AATGAGCCGCAGCGTGTTCGGTCGCCACATCTATGCCATCGGTGGCAACCTCAATGCGGCAGCGCTCTCCGGGATCAAAACCAAGCGGGTCACCTTCCTGCTTTTTGTCAACATGGGGGTGATCGCTGCGCTGGCAGGACTCGTCTTCACCGCTCAGCTCAACCTCGCGAACCCCAAGGCCGGTGATGGCTTCGAGCTCGATGCAATCGCCGCGGTGTTCATCGGTGGCGCTGCGGTAACCGGAGGCATCGGAACCGTAACCGGGGCGATCATCGGTGGCCTCATCATCGGAATTCTCAACAACGGTATGTCTATTCTCGGCGTCGGTTCCGAATTCCAGCAGCTCATCAAGGGACTGGTGCTTCTCGCCGCCGTCGCGTTTGACGTGTACAACAAGCGCCGCAACGGCGGTCGGTGACGCGGGGGAGGCTGACCGTCGGGCAGCCGGCGATCCGATAGCCTACGAATCGTGGCTAACATCATGCAGGTCGCGCGGCTCGCCGGTGTCTCCCACCAGACCGTATCTCGGGTGCTCAACAACGAAGACACCGTGCGGCCACAGACCCGCGCAAAGGTCGAGGCGGCGATCCGGGAGCTGCGTTACCGACCCAGTTCCGTGGCCCGCGCGCTCGCGACCCGCAAGACCCATACCCTGGGGCTCGTGAGCACGGGCAACCCGCTCTACGGTCCCGCGAGTATCGCGCTGGCCTTCAACGGCGCGGCGCGAGAGGCCGGTTACCAGGTCATCACCGCGAGCATGGCGGATGCCGACCGGGAGGAGATCCTGCAGGCCGTTGACGTGCTGTTGAGGCAACAGGTCGAAGCGATTGTCCTCATCGCCTCGGACTATTCCTCGATCGAGGCGATCGACGGGCTCGAGCTCGACATACCGCTAGTAACCGCAGACTCGAGCGGGCACGGCAGCTTTCCTAGCGTCTCGATCGACCAGTTCGGAGGGGCGGAGTTGGCCACCGCCTATCTCGCAGACCTCGGGCACCGGGACATCCTGCATCTGGCGGGGCCCGAAAGATCGCTCGACGCCCGGGAACGCGAGCGCGGCTGGAGGAGTGAGCTGGCGCGACGCGGCCTGGTGGTACACGAACCGGAACACGGCGACTGGACGGCCGACAGCGGTCGCGCCATCGGAGAGCGGCTCAGTGTCGCGGGCTTCAGTTCCGCGATCTTCGTTGCGAATGACCAGATGGCGCTCGGCCTGCTTCACGCGCTCGACGACCACGGCATCGCTGTGCCGTCAGCGGTGAGCATCGTCGGTTTCGACGACATCCCGGAAGCGGCGCATTTCTCCCCTCCGCTCACCACCATCCGACAGGATTTCACCGAGCTCGGGCGGGGAATCATGGGCACGGTCTCGTCCGTGCTCGATGGACGCGTTGTCACCGACCCGGTGAAGACCACCCCCTATGTGGTGGAGCGCGCATCGGCGGTTCGGTTTAAACTCCACATTTTTTGACAATGGTCGACGCCGCGGCTTATGGAGCTTCACACCCGATACGCAGAAATTATTCCGAGACCACGCTGTCGGCAGCGATTGCTGCTGCCGGTTTTTCCTCACGGCTCTGCTACGAGCCCGTTGGCCAGTTCCGGGTGAGGTGCTCCGCGACCCGCAGTGCGTTGGCCACGATCGTCAACGCCGGGTTTACGCTGCCATTGGTCGGATGCAACGATGCGTCGCAGACGATCACTCGCTTCGCGCCGTGCACGCGTCCCCAAGGGTCGGTGGCGGATGTCGCCGGGTCCGACCCCATCCGCGCGGTTCCGCAGGAGTGCTCGCCCGCCGCGGATGCGGTTGCCGCGCCATACTGGCGGCGGATATCGTGCGCCCCGGCCGCCTCTAGCCACTGACCGCCGACCCTGGCCATGCCGGCTTCCACCTCGACAGATGCCCAGTGCACGTCTTTGCGCACTGCGGCGGCCGGCTTTCCCCACCGGTCGCGAAGGCCTTCTGCGAGGGTGACTCGCGATGAGGCAAGGGGAATTTCCTGTCCCATGCCGAAGACGCCGAACGCATGTGGGCGGCCGCTGCGCATCCACTCCTTGTGACCCGCTCCCCACCGCGGCACGCCCGGCATCGCCGGGTGGGACGCGGAGCTCAGCGGCAGCAGGCTCATCAGATCGACGATGACCCCGCCTCCCCACGGAATGCTCTCAGCGTGCACGTGGTCAAGAGTGGCGACGGAATGGCCGGGCCCGACGAAGTCTGTGACGGCGTTATCCATCGTTGCGAGCATCGTGACGAACCGATGATCGTGCAGGTAGCGGCCAAGCTGATCATTGCCAATGCCGCTGGCCAGGAGCAACCGTGGAGTCTCGACCGCACCGGCGGACACCACTACGACCGCACCGGTCACAGTGAGCTCGCTTGGACTCGTCGATGTGGATGCCATGAGCGTCACGCTGGCCGAGCGCGCCCCGTCACGGACGTTGACGACCTCGGCGTCGAAGAGCACATCGCAATTGC
>JAYTTG010000074.1:0-2486 GCA_043745175.1 Microbacteriaceae bacterium | reverse complement strand
GCCGACGACTTCGCCATCGACCGACAGCGTGTGGAGGCGGATCGGCTGCTCGAGCAGGCGGCCGACGCGTGGCGCGGCCGTGCCGCGATGCTCGATGTAGTGGTGCAGTCGCTGCCGGGCATCGGCGACCTCGCGGTGTCCAGCGATGCCCAGCGCGTGCGCCAGCTGATCGACGGGCTGGTCGAGAACGCCCTGCGCGTGACTCCGGCCGGATCGACGGTATCCATCGCCGCACGGCACTTCGGCTCGAGCGTGGTCATCGAAGTGCGGGATGGCGGCCCCGGCCTCTCGCCCGACGACCTGGCGGTGGCCTTCGAACGTGGCGCGCTGCAGGCGCGCTACCGGGACATCCGTCCGGTCGGCACGGGTCTCGGCCTCTCGATCGCCGCGCGGCTGGTCTCTCGCCTGGGCGGCAGCATCGCGGCGGGCAACGCTCCCGGCGGCGGAGCGGTGTTTGCGGTGTCGCTGCCCGCCGCCTGAGCGACGGTAGTCTGACGGCGGAGACGGAGGATGCAATGCGGTCAGGAACGAACCTCCCCGCCGTCGGAAACTACAACCAGGTCGTCATCCTGGAAGCGATCCGGCGGGCGGCGGGCGGCATCAGCCGGGTCGAGGTAGCGGAACGAACCGGCCTCTCAGCGCAGACCGCGACGAACGTGTGTCGGCGCCTAATCATGGATGGCCTCATCCATGAGACCGGAACCCGTATCTCCGGTGTTGGCAAGCCCCGGCGGATCCTCGAGCTCCGAGCTGATGGTCGCTTCGCCGTAGGCATCCATCTCGACCCGTCCGTGCTCACCGTCGTGCTGCTCGACCTGTCCGGCACCGTGGTGGCAGACCGCAGTGTCCCCACCGCGGCGGACGATCCCGTCAATGAGATCGTCGATCGGATCGTCTCAGCCGTCGAGGGCATCATTGAGGAGTCGGGAGTCGCCCGCGCACGAATTCTTGGTGCCGGAACGGCGGCTCCCGGCCCGATCGATCTGGCCAACGGTACGATGCTCAACCCCCCGCTATTGGTCGAGTGGCATCGTGTTCCAGTGCGGGACATGCTCGCCGCGCGGCTCAACCTGCCAGTGCTGCTCGAGAAGGATGTGACAGCTGCCGCGGTAGCAGAGTCCTGGGCAGGTGTCGCGAGCGACAACTTCGCCTTCTTCTACTACGGTACCGGCGTCGGTGTCGGATTCGCCCTGCAGAACGATGTCGTGCGCGGGTCGAGCGGCAACGCGGGCGAGGTGGGAGATCTCGTGATCGGCGGTGCCGGTTCGGGACATCCCGTCGAGGGGCGACGTCGACTCGGCGAGGCGATCATGCCACGCAACGTTGTCGATCGTGCGATCGCCCAAGGGGCTCTCGACGCCGTGGAAACTCCGCTCGACACCGCGGCTGTGCAGCGCGCGTTCGTCGCCCTGGCCGCGCGTGCGGACCACGGACACCCCGCGGCCCTCGCCATCGTCGACGAGATCGCTGCCGATATCGCCGAAGGTCTCGTCGCCATAGTCGACCTTCTCGACGTCGATCGGGTCGTTTTCGGAGGCCCATTCTGGCACCCACTCTCCGCCATGCTGCTCGAACGGATCCCCCCGCTCGTCTCGCAGTCCCGCTTCCTGGTGCTCCCGCACTCGATCACGTTCCAGGAGGCGACGGTCGGGCAGGACGTCGCGGCGACCGGTGCGGCCTGCCTCGTACTCGATCACCTTCTCTCGCCGCGGCCGTCGACGATGCTGATCTCGCACCGCGGTCCCTGACCCACACCACGGAAACTGCTCGACCCGTTGCGCTTCAATTACTAAAAACCATAGAGTAATACCCGGCGGGGAATCTACGGGAGATCCTGCGCGGCCATGAAGCAAGGGAGCGTCATGAAGCGAATATTGGCAACTGTGATAGTGGGAGCGCTAGCGGCCACAGCGCTGGCGGGATGTTCGAGTGCCACATCCGGCGACAAGGTGGTGAAGGTCGCGTACCAGACCTTCGGCGCGTTCACCCAGATGGACACTCACATGAAGGCGGTGAAGAAAGAGTACGAAACCGCCAACAAGGGCGTGACCGTGAAGCTCGTTCCGATCGCCGCCTCTGAGAACGACTACTACACCAAGCTCGCCCTGATGAACCGCTCGGCCTCGACTGCTCCGGATGTGCTTTATGAAGACACTTTCCTGATCAAGTCCGACGCCGAGGCCGGCTACCTCGCCCCTCTCGACTCGTACGTGGCGAAGTGGAAAGACTGGGACCAGTTTCCCGACAACGCCAAGAAGGCCGGGCAGGGTGTGGATAACAAGCTCTACGGCATCTCGATGGGCACCGACACTCGGGCGCTCTGGTACAACAAGGAGCTGCTGGCGAAAGCGGGCATCGCGGTGCCGTGGCAGCCTAAATCCTGGAAGGACCTCCTCGATGCGGCCAAGAAGATCAAGGCCGCGGAACCGGGTGTCGTGCCGTTCAACGTTTACTCCGGCAAGCCCCAGGGCGAGGCTGCGGTGATG
>JAYTTG010000073.1:0-2494 GCA_043745175.1 Microbacteriaceae bacterium | reverse complement strand
CGGAGCTCTTTGGCCGGGAGGTCGTTACTCTCGAACTGGTGAACCCGAGTTTCTATCACCTCGACACCGCCATTGCGGTACTCGATCCTCAGCCGGGCTTCGTCTCTGCCGATGGTTCCGGGCCCAACATCGCCTATCTTCCGAGCGCCTTCAACGAGACTGGCCTGGCCGTGCTTCGCGAGCGTTTCCCCGACGCGATCCTGGTGAACGAGGAGGATGCCGCCGTACTCGGCCTCAACTCCTTCGGCGACGGCTACAACATGGTCATCGCATCGCGCGCCATCGACTTCGAGCGCCAGCTGCGAGAGCGCGGCTATAACCCCATCGGTGTCGACCTCTCCGAACTGCTTCTCGGCGGCGGCGGCGTCAAATGCTGCACGCTCGAACTGCGTCGATGAGTTCGACCCCGGCGCAATACATTGCCGCCGAGGACGCGCATATCGCGCACACCTACCACCCGCTGCCGGTCGTCGTCGCGACTGCGGAGGGCGCCTGGGTCACGGATGTCGAGGGCCGACGCTACCTCGATTGCCTCGCGGCCTACTCGGCGGTCAATTTCGGCCACGGGCATCCGGCGCTCATCGCGGCCGCCACGGCGCAGCTCGACCGGGTGACGCTCACCAGCCGGGCGTTTCACAACGACCGGTTGGGGCCGTTCGTTGCCGCGCTGGCCGCGCTCGCCGAAAAGGATCTCGTCATCCCGATGAACACGGGAGCCGAGGCGGTGGAGTCGGGCCTCAAGGCGGCCCGCGCCTGGGGCTACCGGGTGAAGGGCGTCGCGCCCGATCGGGCCAACATCATCGTGGCCGACGGTAACTTCCACGGCCGCACCATCACCATCATCAGCTTCTCGGATGACGCGACAGCCACCACCGACTTCGGCCCGTTCACGCCCGGCTTCCGTTCGGTGCCGTACGGGGATGCCGCGGCTCTCGAGTCCGCCATCGACGGCAATACTGTGGCCGTGCTCCTCGAGCCGATCCAGGGTGAGGCGGGAATCCTCATTCCGCCGGCCGACTACCTGCCGGCGGTGCGCGACATCACCACACGCCACACAGTGCTGTTCATCGCCGACGAGATCCAGTCGGGACTCGGACGCACGGGCGCAACCTTCCAGTGCGACAACGTCGGCGTCGTGCCCGACCTCTACCTTCTCGGCAAGGCCCTCGGCGGCGGCATCGTGCCGGTCTCGGCAGTGGTCGGCAATGCCGACATCCTCGGTGTGCTTGGAGCGGGCGAGCACGGCTCAACCTTTGGCGGTAACCCGCTCGCCGCCGCGGTCGGCTTGGCGGTCGTCGGCCTCCTCGAGACCGGGGAGTACCAGGAGCGAGCTCGCGTGATGGGTGCACGCCTTACCGCCGGGCTCGAACGACTCGTCGGATTCGGTGTGATGGCGGTGCGATCGGCCGGACTCTGGGCCGGTATCGACATCGACCCCTCCCTCGCGACCGGGCGTCGGGTGTGCGAGCTGCTGATGTCGCGAGGTGTGCTCGCGAAGGACACCCACGGGTCGACCATCCGTCTTGCTCCGCCGATCGTGATCACCGCCGAGGACATTGACTTCGCCGTGGACCAGCTCGAGGCAGTGCTGCTCGAACTCCGCGGCTGACATTCCGCCGACACCGACCTCCGACGCGGTGAGTGGTCCTCACGGCCACACGGAGTTCGTGTGAACTCATCCTGGGGCAATCAGTCTTTCGCCGCGGCAGCCGCGCCCTTCCCGTCGAGGCGAAGCTCGCGGGGCTGTGCAGCCCCCATCCGGTGCTCATCCCAGTCCTCGGTCGAATCCGGATCCGCCGCGAGGCGAGCGGAGTCGACAGAGTCGTCCGGCGACTGCGCAGCGCGCGGGGTCACCGGACGATGCGGATGCCCAGGCTGACGCCGAGTCATCCGCGTTCTGGACGACAGAAACCCAGCACGGTCCGAACATCGTGTTCGGCACGGTGTTGTAGCCGAAACTGTTGATCGAGTTCTGCGTTCCCGCCAACCCGGTGCCGATGAACCAGGGGTCACCGGATGATCCACCGGTCATGTCGCACGCAATGCCCTGCGACTCTGACTGGCCATGGGATCGTCCGTGGCGGTGCCTCTGCATGATTGCAGGGTCGCGCCGGTGAACGGAGCCGCAGCCGGGTAGCCGAAGGCGTCGTAGGAGAGACCGCGGCTCTGGTTGAACGAGACCCCCGGCGCGCCGACGGTGCTACTGAGGGTCGCCCCATTCAGGTTTGCGACCGTGGTGGGACCGGTGTCGTAGCTGATATTGCCATCTGAGCCCCACTGCCTCGGCGTGGCGAGTTTGCTCGCCGTCCACTGGCCATAGCGCGCCGAGCCATTCTCGTACGTGGCACGAAGATCCAGCGCGACGCGAAGTTGCCCGGTCCCTCATTCACACAGTGGCCGGCTGTGACTACCGTGCTCTGGTTGGCCGAGGACACCGCGTTCCCTGAACACACGTAATCGGTATCGCTCCGAGTGAAAAACACCCTATCGATAT
>JAYTTG010000072.1:0-9200 GCA_043745175.1 Microbacteriaceae bacterium | reverse complement strand
CGTCCGGGCTCCACAGAGCAGGGCGGTGGGTAATTCCCACCCGGGGTAACCCGCGAGAAAGTGCAACAGAAAGCAGACCGCCGGGACTTTTCGAGGTTCAGGTAAGGGTGAAACGGTGGTGTAAGAGACCACCAGCGGCCCGCGTGACCGGGTCGGCTGGGTAAACCTCGCCCG
This sequence comes from Microbacteriaceae bacterium, assembly GCA_043745175.1. GTDB lineage: Bacteria > Actinomycetota > Actinomycetes > Actinomycetales > Microbacteriaceae > Lacisediminihabitans. The sequence continues at coordinate 9,026 of JAYTTG010000072.1, read as the reverse complement.
GAGCAAGGTCGAACAGGAAACGTTACGGGTGGCTCGTCCAGTTTCCGGGTAGACCGCTAGAGGTGTGCGGCAACGTACATCGTAGATAGATGACCGTCGATGACACATCCTCGGATGTGTCGGGACAGAACCCGGCGTAATAGCCGGCCCATTCACTTCCTCGTCATTCGTTGGCCCTCAGGCGCCCGGAATCTGGCGATCTGCGCGATAACGGGTTGACTCGATGTAACGGGCGTTCGCTTCATCCGGTCCGGTGGCCCATGCGGTAGCGGCCTCCCTGGTCATTCCGAAGGTGACGTGGCGTTCGATGAGGCGTTCGACCCGGAGTTCGCGCGCGGTGTCGATATACCAGATTTCATCCAGCAGGGATTGGATGCGATCCCAGCCAGGTGCAGTCGAGAGAAGATAGTTGCCCTCGGTGATGACCAAATCGATGGCGCGTGGCACCGCGATGGAGGCGGCGATCGGCTCCTCGAGACCGCGCCGGTAAGAGGGCGCGTAGACCGTCGGCTCATCGCGAGTGCGAAGACGCTGGAGGAGTGAGACATAGCCACCGACGTCGAAGGTGTCGATCGCTCCCTTGCGCTCGCGAAGCGGAGTTCCCTCGATGATCTCGTTCGCGAGATGGAAGCCGTCCATGGGCACGACGATGCTCCGCTTCCCGCCTAGGGCATCGGCGAGGCTTCGGGCGAGGGTGGACTTGCCGGTCCCGGGTGCTCCGGCGATACCGAGAATCTGGCGCGTGCCGGACGAGTGAAGGCGAGCCCGAATATCGGTGACGAATTGCATCAGGTCGGCGGGTGTCTGGCCCATGGGTCGGTCCTCGATTCGGTGCTGGGATAGGTTGGCTTGCGGCGCTAAAGCCTACTCAGGAGTGCAGGAATTTCCGTTTTCCCGAGGATGTTAACGCCAATTGGAAACAGGGCAACCAACCAGTATGCAAAGTGATCAAATTGGATGATTGCGGGCGATGTCAAGCAGAGATTCGCCACCTGTATTCGACGGAGAAGCACTCAAAGCGGGAGTCGCGCGTCTCGGCGGGTTGGTGGATGACTGGGGTGCGAGCATCCATCGGTCGGATGCACCCACGGTGCATCCGTGGCCCATTCTTTTCGGCGTTTAGTCGTCGGGGCTATGCCCCGGCGCGAACCGGTACCCCATGCCCGGTTCCGTCAGAAAAAAGCGTGGTCGGGATGGCTCGGGCTCGAGTTTTTTACGGAGCTGGCCCAGGTACAGGCGCAGGTAGCCGTCTTCCTTCTCGTAGGTCGGACCCCAGACGGCAGTCAGGAGAAAATGCTTGGTAATCAAGCGTTCTGGGTTGCGCACCAGTATTTCGAGAATGTGCCATTCGGTCGGCGTGAGCTTGACGACTCCCGATTCAGTTTTCGACACCGTGTGCGCCGCGAGATCCACCGTCACCTCTCCGAATCTCACCACCGGCAGGTCCGGCTCGACGGTGGAGCGACGGCTGAGCGCGCGGATACGAGCGAGTAACTCGTCAATCGCGAATGGCTTCGTGACATAGTCGTCCGCACCCGCGTCAAGAGCATCGACCTTGTCAGCGGAGTCGGTGCGACCGCTCACCACGAGTATCGGTACCTCCGTCCAACCACGCAGGCCCTCGATCACCCCGATCCCGCCAACGCCGGGCAGCCCGAGATCGAGAACCACGAGCTCCGGTTTGACCCGTGCCGCGACATCCAGTGCCTCGGGCCCCGACTCGGCCAGAAACACCTCATAGCCCCGGGCGGCGAGGTTGATGCGAAGGGTCTTGAGAATCCGGGCATCGTCATCCACTACGAGAATGCGCATCATGGCTTCTGCCGCACGGGGTAGTTTTCCGAAAGATTCAGGGGAGGCGATGGATCAGTTGCGGGCAGTGTCACCACCATAGTCAAACCTCCGCCGGGGGTGTCCTCCGCTTCGAGACTGCCGCCCATCGCTTCCATGAAGCCATTCGAGAGAGCGAGGCCGAGGCCAACTCCGGTGGTGTTGTCTGTGTCACCGAGCCGCTGGAACGGCTGGAACGCCTCGGCTAGCTTCGCCAGCGGGATTCCGGGTCCCCGGTCGATCACCCGAAGCTCCAATCGTGCACCGAAACTGCTCGCCGTGATGATGAGTGGCACATCATCCGGAGAATACCGCAGCGCGTTCGCCACGAGATTGACGATAACCCGCTGCAGTAGCACAGCATCACACAGGGCCTCGGGCAGGTCGGCCGCGACGTCCATCTGCACACGTGTCAACGGCACTCGTAGTTCATCGAGCGCGAGGGGCACGATCTCGTCGAGACCCACCCGCGACAGCGATATGGGCAGCACACCGGCCTGTAGCCGACTGGCGTCAAGGAGATCGTTCACAAGATCGGCGAGGCGGTGCAACGACTCTTCGGCGGTTTGCAGCAGCTCTTCGCGGTCGCGGTCGCTCCACAAGATATCCGTGCTCCGAAGGCTCGAGACGGCGGCCGTCGCTGACGAGAGAGGAGTGCGCAGGTCGTGGCCGACAGCGGCGAGCAGCGCCGTGCGCAATCGATCCGCCTCCTCGAGTGGCCGGATACCTTTGGCCGCCGTGCGCAGATCGCGCTGCACCAGTGCTGCCTCGATTTGGGAGACGAAGGCATCGAGAATGCGCCGATCAGAGGCTTGCAGGTCACGTCCGGTGAGCACGACGCTGCCGTCGTCGCCGAAGTCGACGACAGTGCGTTTCCCTTCCCCGGAGCCGGTCGGCACGCCGGCTTCGAACAGTCGCTCGCCGCCGTACCTCACGATAACGCTTGCCATGCCGAATACCTCTCGAAGGCGATTGGTCAGCGCTTCGACGGCGTTTTCCCCGCGAATAATGCTGCCAGCAACGGTTGCGAGCGTCTCCGCTTCTGCGGCGGAGCGTTTGGCCGCCCTGCTGCGTCTCGCCGCCTGGTCGACGACAAGGCTCACCAGTACGGCAATAACCAGGAAAATCACCAGCGCCAGAAGGTGCAGTGGATTGGCGATCGTGACTGTGTACAGCGGGTTGACGAAGAAGAAGTCGAGCAACAGCCCGGCCAGCACCGCAGCCGTGACAGCGGGCCAGATACCGCCGATGAGTGCGACCACCACCACGAGCAGCTGGAACGCCAACACATCGCTCGGCAGTGATTCGCTGCTGCGAAATCCACTGAGAATCCAGGTGAGGAGCGGAAGACCGATCAGGGTGAGAGCGAAACCGCTCAGCCGCCGTCTCACGGTAAGGGCACCACCGGTGCTTGGCAATTGGAGGGTGCCCGCCGACGCATGCGACACGATGTGCACGTCGATATCCCCGGATGCCCGGATCACCGTCTGACCGATGCCCTGTCCGGTGAGGAAGGTGGTGAGTCGGCTGCGGCGGCTCACTCCGATGACTAGCTGTGTGGCGTTCACTCCGCGGGCGAACTCGACGAGGGCTGTCGGGGTATGGTCTCCGACCACCTGGTGGTAAGTGCCGCCGAGGGTTTCGACGAGCGTGCGCTGGTCGAGGAGGGCACCGGGATTTGACTCCGCGAGGCCGTCAGAGCTCGACACGTGCACCGCCAGCAACTGGCCGCCACTCGTGCGAGCTGAGATTCGAGCGCCCCGACGGATGAGGGTTTCACCCTCCGCGCCGCCGGGAAGGGCCACGACCACGCGCTCGCGGGCTTCCCACTTTCCGCGGATTCCGTGTTCGTTGCGATAGGCCTGCAACGCGACATCCACTTCGTCGGCGAGCCAGAGCAGAGCAAGTTCTCGGAGCGCGGTGAGGTTACCGAGACGGAAGTAGTTGCTGAGGGCGGCGTCTATGGTGCCAGCAGGGTAGATGAGACCGCCAGCGAGACGAGTGCGAAGTGCCTCCGGGGTGAGGTCCACCACTTCGATCTGGTCGGCCGAGCGCAGCACGGAGTCAGGGATCGTCTCACGCTGAGCGGCGCCGGTGATCGACTGCACCACATCGTTGAGCGACTCGATGTGTTGGATGTTTACCGTCGAGATCACATTGATACCGGCATCCAGCAGGTCCTGCACGTCTTCCCAGCGCTTTTGGTGGATGCTGCCTGGAGCGTTTGTATGCGCGAGTTCGTCGACGAGAGCCCAGTCCGGGTGCCGTGCGATCAGGCCGTCGAGGTCGAGTTCGTCGAGCATCACGCCGCGGTGGCCGAGGCTGCGACGGGGGAACAATTCGAGGCCCTCCGTCAAGCGAGCGGTCTCAGTCCGGCCGTGTGTCTCCACCAGCCCAACTACGACATCGAGGTTTTGGTTGAGCAGCCGGCGCCCCTCCTCCAGCATGCTGAAGGTCTTGCCGACTCCGGGAGCCGCGCCGAGGTAGACCTGGAGGATGCCCCGTGTCATCGACTGCTATTTGCCCGAAGCGAGAGCCGCTGCACCCAGGATGCCCGCATTGTTTCGCAGGGTCGCCGGCACTATTGGAGTATCCAGTCTCAGGAGCGGGAGAAAATCTTTGTATTGCTTTGACACCCCGCCCCCCACGATGAAGAGGTCGGGGTGGAAGAGGGCCACGAGCGTGTCGTAATACTTCTGGAGGCGAACCGCCCATTCCTCCCAGCTCAGGTTCTCTCGTTCCTTCGCCGAATAGGCCGCTTTGGTCTCCCAGTCGACGCCCTCGAGCTGAAGGTGCCCGAGTTCGGCGTTCGGGATGAGAACGCCCCTGTAGATGATGGCGGTACCAATTCCGGTACCGAGCGTGGTGAGGATCACGAGGCCCTTGTTCTTCTCCGCGGCGCCGTAGAGGGATTCGGCGTAGCCGGCCGCATCCGCATCGTTCACGAAGGTGATGTCGCGATCAAGCCCCTTTTCAAACAGCTTCTCGGCTTCGAGGCCGATCCACTTCTTTGAGACATTCGCCGCCGAAAGGGTACGCCCCTTGACAACGACGGCGGGAAAGCACAGGCCGATGGGAAGCTTCTTGTCGGGCGAGCCGAGTTTTTTCAGCACCTCCTGCACCGTGAGCACAATATCGTCGGGTTCGCCGCCCTCCGGGGTAGGGAGCTTCACCCGATCGCTGAGGAGCTTGCCGGTCGAGACATCGACGATCGCTCCCTTGATGCCGGTGCCGCCGACATCGATGCCTACTGCTTTGTCAGCCATCTCGCCATTCTTCTCGTGTGTGGGATATGTCGGGGCCAGGTCAGGGGAGTGTCAGCACTTCGGCGCCGCGTTCGGTAACCACCATCGTGTGCTCGAACTGGGCAGAAATGCTGCGGTCCTTGGTCACGACAGTCCAGTCGTCCGCCCACATCTCCCACTCGATTCTGCCGAGGGTGAGCATCGGCTCGATTGTGAAGACCATTCCGACCACGATCTCCGTCGAATATGCGGGCGCTGCGTCGTAGTGCGGGATGATGAGGCCGGAATGGAATGCTTCGCCCACTCCGTGCCCGGTAAAGTCCCGCACTACACCGTAGTCGAAGCGGCGCGCGTAGGACTCGATCGCTCGGCCGATCACATTGATCTCGCGGCCGGGGGCGACGGCCTTGATCCCACGATTGAGTGACTCGCGGGTGCGCTCCACCAGGTCGGTTACCTGCGGGGTGGCCGTCCCCACGATGAAGGTCTGGTTACTGTCTCCGTGCACGCCGTTCTTGTAGGCGGTGATGTCGATGTTCACGATATCCCCGTCTTCGAGCACGGTGTCGTCAGGGATGCCGTGGCAAATGACTTCATTCACCGAGCTGCAGAGCGATTTGGGGAAGCCGCGATAGCCGAGCGTCGAAGGGTAGGAGTCGTTGGCCACCATGTAGTCGTGCCCGATGACATCCAGTTCGTCGGTGGTGATTCCGGCTCGGATGCGTGCGCCGACAACGTCGATGGCATCCGCTGCGATCCGCCCCGACTCGCGGATTCGACCGACCGCCTCCGCGCCGTAAATATCCGATCCGGTGAACCGGGACGGCCCGGGTCTGCCCACGTATTCCGGCCGCGCGATGTGCCTCGGAACGAATCGGGTGGGGCTGACGCGGCCCGCAACCAGGTGGCCATTCGAATCCTTGGGCATGGGAGTAATTTTAGTAGCGAGCAAGGAGTTGACATGACGCAGTGGTATTACAACACACGTACCCACGAGGTAGAAGAGGGCAAACAGTCGCTCGCTTCAGAACTAGATGGCCCTTTCGACAGCCGAGAGGCGGCCGCCCGCGCTCCCGAGATCATCGCGGAGCGCGCGCGCAGGTGGGCGGAGGATGACGCGAAGAACGAGTGACTGCATCTGGCCCCGCCCAGGACTCTGCCGCCGAAAGTGACACGCGCGCCGGAAAGGGCGGGCGCGCGCGGCACTTTCGGGCGCGGAGGCTGTCACCCGCGGGGGCTGTCACCCGCGGGGGCTGACGGGTGCTGACCCTCAGTCCGCGTATTCGTGCTCTGGCGCCGGGTACTCGCCACCCGCGACATCCGTGATGTAAGTTTTCGCGGCATCCGTCAGCACAGTGCTGAGATCTGCGTAGCGCTTCACGAACTTGGGGATGCGGCCAACGGTGAGCCCGGCCCAGTCGGTCCAGACGAGCAGCTGGCCGTCGACGTGCGGGCCGGCTCCGACACCGATCGTCGGGATTCGCAGCTCCTCGGTGACCTGCTTCGCAACAAGGGAAGGCACCATCTCGAGCACGACGGCGAATGCTCCGGCATCTTCAACCGCATGGGCGTCCGCGAGCAGCTGCTCGGCGCCGTCGCCCCGCCCCTGGATGATGTGGCCACCGAGTCCGTGCTCGCTCTGCGGGGTGAAACCGATGTGTCCCATGACGGGGATGCCCGCCGAGACGATTCGACGAATCTGCTCGGCGCTCCGCACACCGCCCTCGAACTTCACGGCGTGCGCGTGTGTCTCCTTCATAAACCGGAATGCGGTGTGAAGGGCCTCGTCGGGACCGGTCTCGTAAGACCCGAACGGCATGTCCGCGACCACGAAGGCGCGGGTCACGGCACCCGCGACGGCGCGGGTGAGCGGAATCAGGTCGTCCACGGTCACGGGCAGGGTCGTCTCGTAGCCGAACACGTTGTTACCGGCGGAATCGCCAACCAGCAGGAAATCGATGCCGGCCGCGTCGAAGATGGATGCCGTGAGCTGGTCGTAGCTCGTGAGCCCGGTGATCTTCACCCCGTTCTCTTTCGCGCTCTGGAAGTGCCGGGTACGCACTCTCTTGAGGTTTGCCTGGGTCGCGGCTGCAGTGGGGTCGGTCATGCGCGCAATCCTAGCCTCGAGGTGTCCGGCTACCGGGTCGGACGGTAGGTGATCGGCAGGCGCCGGTCGCGCCCGAAGGCCATGCCGCTTATTTTGGGGCCGATAGCTCCTTGCCGGCGCTTCCACTCCGAGTGGTCGACCAGCTTTGTCACGAAGTCGACGGTCTCCGCATCGAAGCCAAGGCCGATCACATCCTCCCGGCCGAGGGCCTTCGTGATGTACGCCTCGAGGATTGCGTCCAACACTTCATAGGGCGGGAGCGAATCCTGGTCGGTCTGGTCAGGCCGTAACTCGGCGCTCGGCGGCTTGTCGATCGAGTTGGCGGGGATCGGCGGCACCTCGTTCCGAGCGGTTGCGGCATCGTTGCGCCAGCGCGCCAATTCCCAGACGAGCATCTTTGGCACGTCCTTGATCGGCGCGAATCCTCCGACGGAGTCACCGTAAATCGTCGAGTACCCCACCGATAGCTCGGTTTTGTTACCGGTGGTGAGCACGAGATGGCCGTCGAGATTCGACAGTCCCATCAGGATGACGCCGCGGATCCGTGCCTGCACGTTCTCCGCGGCCGTACCGGTGAGCTTGAGCTGGGTCTCGATCGGCAGCACGAGGTCGGCAATCGCTTCCGTCGAGTAGTGCAGGCCGAGAGTTTCGGCGAGCTCGTCGGCATCCGATCGCGAATGGTCGGAGCTGTAGCGGCTGGGCATGCTCACGCCCCAGACCCGGTCCGCGCCGAGCGCATCGACGGCGATCGTCGCGCAGACGGCCGAATCGATGCCGCCCGAAAGCCCCAGGATCACGGAGCGGAAGCCGTTCTTATGCACGTAGTCACGCAGGCCGAGCACGAGGGCGTTCCAGACCTGTTCGCGATCCTCCGGAAGTATGGCGAGGTCGGTCTCGAGGGCCGACTGCCGGCCCGGCCTATCGGCGAGCGTGACGCGCGTGACTTTATCGGGCAGCTCCGCTTCGGTCGCAGCGGAAACCTCCACATCGACAACGAGCAAATGTTCGACGAACTGGGGAGCCCGAGCGAGGATGGTGCCCGCGCCGTCCACCACCACACTGTCACCATCGAACACCAGGTCGTCCTGCCCGCCAATGATGTTGACATAGGCCACGGTCGTGTTGGTCTCGATAGCCCGCCGGGTGACCAGTGGAAGTCGCACCTCGTTCTTGTCGCGCTCGAACGGCGAGGCGTTGATCACCACCAGAAGTCCCGCGTCGGCCTCGAGTACCCGGGCGACGGGGCCGCCGTCCCGCCAGAGGTCTTCACAGACGATCAGCGCGACATCCGCTTCCTTGATGCGTAGGAGAAGCGTTTCATCGCCCGGAATGAAGATGCGGTACTCATCGAACACGGAGTAGTTGGGGAGGTGGTGCTTGGCGTACCGTGCGGCGACATGGCCGTGCTGGAGCACGCTCGCGCAGTTCTGGGCGATGGCCGTTGGCGCGTTGCTCGTGCCGGTAAGTCGAGGCTTGAACGGCCCGTCCGGATGCCCGACGATTACCGCGAGATCACCGAGGCCCGCATCCTGCAGCTCTTTCGCGAGCGTGTAGACGGCGTTGTGGGACTCGGCAAGGAAGCTTGGCCGAGAGGCGAGGTCTTCGATGGGGTAGCCGCTGATCGCCATTTCTCCTACCGCGAGGATGTCTGCGCCCTGGGCGGATGCGCGATGAGCGGCAGCGAGAATCTGGGCGGAATTGCCGACGAGGTCGCCGACGACGGGGTTGGTTTGGCCAAGCGCCAAGCGGAGTCGGGGCATAGCCACTAGCCTAATAGCCGGGGAGGAAACGCCCCGCAGTGAGCAACAAGAGGAGCCCATGGACAAGCAGCGCGACTTCGTTCT
>JAYTTG010000071.1:0-2498 GCA_043745175.1 Microbacteriaceae bacterium | reverse complement strand
GTGACCGAATACTCGCGTGCTTCCGACCTGCAGCTCGCCCGTGAACTCGCGGACATGGCGGATGCCATCTCGATGGACCGCTTCCGTTCCGTCGACCTCGTGGTCACTGTGAAGCCCGACATGACTCCGGTATCGGATGCCGACCGCGCGGTCGAGACCGCCCTGCGCGCGGCGATCGCCGATAGCCGCGCGGGCGACTCCGTGCGCGGCGAGGAGTTCGGTGTGGAGCAGGGTGCCGCGGGCAACTCTCACCGGCAGTGGATCATCGACCCGATCGACGGCACCAAGAACTACGTGCGCGGGGTGCCGATCTGGGCCACCCTGATCTCGCTTGCGATCGACGGAGTGCCGGTGGTCGGAGTGGTGAGCGCACCCGCCCTCGGCACACGCTGGTGGGGCGCGACCGGGCAGGGGGCATTCGTCGACGAACGGCTCGGCACCGCGCAAACCGGCTCCGACACCGTCAGCCGGGCTCGTCGCATCCATGTCTCCCGGGTCGCGGAGCTTGCGGATGCTTCGATAAGCCTGAGTGGACTGACCCGGTGGGAGAACGCGGGCAGGCTTCCGCAGTTTCTGGCGCTTACCCGCGAAGTATGGCGCACCCGCGACTATGGGGACATGTGGCCGTACATGATGGTCGCCGAGGGACTGCTCGAGGTCTCGGGCGAGTACGACCTGCAGGTCTATGACATGGCCGCACTCGTGCCGATCGTGCAGGAGGCGGGGGGCACGTTCACCTCGGTCGACGGCGAGGACGGGCCGTGGCACGGCTCCGCTCTCGCTACCAACGGTCTACTCCACGACCGAGTGATCGCGGCGCTGGCCAAGACCATTGAGGAGTAGTCGACGATTTGCGCGGGGTCGAGGTGCGGCAGTGGGAAAGCAGCACCCTCGTGAAAGCCTAAGCACCTCGCACGATAGGCTCATGCTGGTGAGTCCGCTGTTCGGCTGCCACGAAAAGGAGCGATCACATGCCCGCATCACGCGATCTCACCAAGCCGATTGCCGGCCTGGTCTTCGTGCTCGGCTGGGCGATCGGAATCACCCTGTGGTCGGTGTCCCACCTCGCTCCCACTGCCGAGACCGGGGCCTTCCTCGTGGACGTCGGTATCCTCGCCGTCTCTGTCGGCTTCGCTGCCCCGTTTCTCAAGAGCACTCACGGGCTGCTCGCCGCTGTAATCCTCGCGATCATCGGTATCGGGCTGTTCGCCTTCGGTGACTTCCTGCACGTGACAGTAATCACCTACCTGCTCCGCCTGCTCGCACCGCTCCTTGCCGTGCTGACGCCGGTCTATAAGCTGCTCGATTTCCGCATCTTCGCCTAGGTGGTTTCCGCGGGCGTCGGAAGCTCGGCATCCCGGAAGCCCAGGCGTTCGTAGTGGCGCTCGGCGGGGTTTCCCACGGTCACGACGAGGCTGAGGGATCTCTCCCCCTCCGCACTGAGTCGGCTAGCGACATCCGCCACCAGGGTCGTGGCGAGTCCCCGGCCGGTGTCGAGATGGCTCGTGAAGGTGAACGCCACGAACGGGACTCCGACGAAGCGGGTGCAGATCACCGCCGAGGCGGCGGACCCATCCTCCCGGATCGCTTCGAGCCAGTGTTGCCGCAGCGGCAGCCCGTAGTCGCCGTGTTCGGTCGCCATGAGCTCTCCGAGAGCGTCCTCGAGGTCGCCGTGCTCGTCATCGATGGTTCCCGCATAGGCCTCGACCATCAGGGCTGCGATCTGCGGATAGCGCTGGTTCGTGATCACCCGTGCGGCAATCGGCACATCAGGCGGTGGGCGGAAGGACTCAAGATCGAGGCGCAGGTAGCGACGGGAAATCGATTCACTCACCCCGACACTCTAGGGCGCTGATGCTCCGCGACCCGGGCGCAATGTAGACGCAGATGCGGCCCGATCCGGAGATCGGGCCGCATGAAGTGACACTCCCCTGCAAGAGGACCGGTCAGCGTTCCGACGAAGTGGCCCCCGCCGGAACGAGCCCGTGCTTGCGAGCATCCGCCGAGTCGACATCTCGAAGCGAGACGCCTCGCGTCTCCCGCAGCGTCAACACTGTCGCGGCAGTGATCACACAGGCGATCACGATGTAGATCGCCACCGGCACCCACGATTTGTACTGCTGCAGCAGTGCGGTCGCAATGATCGGCGCGAGTGAGCCGGCAAGGATCGACGTGACCTGATAGCCAAGCGACACGCCCGAATAACGCATGCGGGTGGGGAACATCTCCGACATGATCGCGGGCTGACCGGCATACATAAAGGCGTGGAAGCAGAGACCAATCGTGATCGCGAGCACGATGACGACCGGATTCAGGGTGTCAAACATCGGGAAGGCGAAGAACGCCCAGGTCGCTCCGAGCACCGCACCGATGAGGTAAATCGGCTTGCGACCGAAGTGATCAGAGAGACGACCGACCTGCGGGATCGCCAGGAAGTGCACGCCGTGCGCGATGAGGAGGGCGAGGAGCAGTTGGCTGGTGTTGTACTTGTGTACCGT
>JAYTTG010000070.1:0-2503 GCA_043745175.1 Microbacteriaceae bacterium | reverse complement strand
AGCAGGAATCCGGCGGTGATCACGAGGATGAACGCCGTGAACGTCGTGCCGCTCGCCTGCGCAAACGCGGCGAGGTCGGTCCGTCCGGCCGCGGGACCACCGGCTCCACCAATGAGGAAGGCGAGGCGCACAACCACCGGAAGCAGAGCGAAGATGATGAGAACGACCCGGACGCGCCACTGGCTGATCTGCCGGGCAAATTCGATCCGGATCGGCATGGTGCGGCGAACGGAGACGGCGGCCCCGGGGATCGGTCCGGGGCTCCACGGAGTCGACGTCGGAGCCGAGACCGCCGCCGGAGCGGGAGGCGGGATTGAGGCCGACGCGTCTGTCGTGCTCATTAGATGATCCCTTCCGTGCCCACCATGTCGAGGAAGGTCTCCTCGAGGTGCCGTCCGCGGGTGACCGAGCGGATGCCGATCCCGTCCTCCGTGATCACGGCCACGACGGCCTCCGTGCCGTTCCCCGCCGGCAGCACGCGGATGGTACCGGGGGCGGTCATGAGCGCTTCAGCGCCGTCGAGTCGATGGACGGCGTGCAGGGCGGCCTCGACATCCGTCACCTCGATGGTGAGCTCGTTTGACTCTCCGGCGAGTTCTGCGACAGGTCCCGCGGCGAGCAGGCGGCCGCGGGCCATCACCACGACGTCGGAGCAGGTCTGTTCGACCTCGCCGAGGAGGTGCGACGACACGATGACGGTGCGTCCGGTCTCGGCGTAACGGCGGAGCACCCCGCGCAGAGCGAAGATCTGCGGCGGGTCGAGTCCGTTGGTCGGCTCGTCGAGGATGAGAAGTTCTGGCATCCCGAGCATCGCCTGCGCAATGGCCAGGCGCTGTTTCATTCCCTGGCTATAGCCACCCACACGTCGATTAACCGCCGAACCGAGGTCAGCGATAGACAGCGCCTCGGCCAGGCGCGCGTCCGCTCGGGGACGCCCCGACGCGGCCCAGAACAGCTGGAGATTGCGCCGGCCGGAGAGGTGGGGGAGGAACCCCGGCCCTTCGATGAAGCAGCCGACCCTGGTAAGCACCCGGGATCCCGGGGAGACCTTCTCACCGAAGATCTCGATCTCGCCTGCGTCGGGTCGAAGCAGTCCGGTGACCATACGGAGCGCGGTGGTCTTGCCCGCGCCGTTCGGGCCGAGAAGGCCGAGCACCCGGCCCCGCTGCACCGTGAACGAGAGGTTGTCCACCGCGCGGAACCCGGCGCCATAGTTCTTGGTGAGGCCATGAATCACCAGCGGAGGCGCGTCATCCGGTCGCCCTACTGGTGGCCCAGCGACTAGCCCAACGACCGGCCCATTCACTGGCCCAGGGTGATCCCGGCGTCGATCAGCGATCGCCGCGACCACCGCGAGGAGGAGGCCGAGCAAGATGACGATCGGGATGCCGATGAGCGCCGCCGTCGACGGCGCACCGCCACCGACGGCAGGGTCCGCTGCGGCAACCGTGGGCAAGGAAAGCATGCCCTCGGTGTTCACCACGAAGGTTGCGGATGTGGCGGAGCCCTGGTAGCCCGCATCCGTTGTACGCAGCGAGAGGGCGATCTTGTCGCCTCGCTCGAAGCGCCAGGTCGTTGCCGGCAGGGTCAACCGCACCCGGGTCGCCGAGCCGTCTGCGGGGAGGGAAACGCGCATCGGCGCGACACCACCACCGACCGCGATGTCGGAGTCTCCCGAGGAGACCCGCAACTGGGCGAACAGCAGCACCTCGACCGGGGCACCGGATGGCGAGGGATCACGCACCCCTCCGCGGAAGCGCGGCAGCCGTACGTCGACCGTCACGGTCGGGGAGCCGGCGAGCACAAAGGGTGTGCTGATCGATCCGGTGGCGAATTTCGCCTGTTGTGCGGGTTGCGTGACGGTACCGGCGATTCCGCTGCCGATGCCCCCGATGACCGAGTCGACCGCACCGATTCCGGGCAGCGACGAGATGGTCGCAGGCAGCCCTCCGGGGGGATTCACGACGATGCCGAAGCGACCATTCAACGGCAACTTTCTGAGGCTGCCACCATTCAGCCCCGGATACCGCGCGGCAATGCGTGTCTCGGCGAATCCGCGGGCCGAGGTCGGCACTGTGAATGAGAAGGGTTCTGACGAAGCGTGTCGAGGAGATCTGCCACGCAGGTGTGCGGAGAGCCAGTCGTCTACGGCGCCGGCCGTGCCAGCCGTCTGGCCTCCGTCGTGCCCTCCGGCGAACCAGGACATCGTTACCGGTGCGCCCGCCGCGGCGATCGCGCGCTCGTTCGCGTCGGCTTGGTCGAGTCCGAAGAGCGTGTCCTGCCTGCCCTGCAGAAGCAGGGTGGGCGCGGTCATGCCTGAGAGCACCGAGGCGGGAGAGGATGCCTCGAGGAGCGCGCGATCCGCGGCATCGAGCTGCCCACCACCGACGAGTTTCGTATACAGGGTGCAGAGCTCGGCGGTGAAGCGCCCGCAGGCTCCATAGAACGGCGATGCCGCGGCGCCGAAAAGCTGGGTCGCCCAGGCCTGCTTGAAGACGCCGGG
>JAYTTG010000069.1:0-2505 GCA_043745175.1 Microbacteriaceae bacterium | reverse complement strand
CGGGCCGTGACCCGCCGAGGACACTCTGCGCGGGTCGACGAGCATGGCCTCGTGCGGCGCAAGAAACCCCGCCGGAGCCTCGCGTGGCTCTGGGTGCTGCTGTCCATCATCGTGGTGCTCGGGATCGTGTCGACGGCGGTGTGGTTCACCTTCCAGCCTCAGATCCAGAAGGTACTCGGCATTGAGCCGCCGATCGATTACACCGGTGGTGGCAGCGGAAAAGTCGTCGTGACCATCGAAAACGGCCAGGTCGGTGGGGACGTTGCCAAGACTCTCGCGGTAATGGGCGTGACGAAGACCACAACGGCGTTCTACAAGCTTCTGCTTGTGCAAGTCCCGCAGGTGACCTTCCACCCCGGCAGCTACCAGCTCAAGAACCGCATGAGCGCCAAGGCCGCCCTTGCGGCGCTCGTTGACCCGAAAAATAGGGTATCGACCCGCGTCTCGTTTCCCGAAGGAATTACCGTCAAGGGCATCATCGCCAAGCTTTCCCACCTCAGCGAGAGCTCGGGGGTCACACAGGCCCAGCTCGAAGCCGCGGCCGCGGACTACACGTCATACGGGCTCCCCGCCGCGGCCCCGAGCCTCGAGGGCTATCTTTTTCCGGCGACCTACTCTCTCGAGCCGGGCCAAACAGCCCATCAGATCCTTCAGGGCTTCGTGACCGAGATGTTTACGCGGCTCGATGCCGCGGGGGTTGCCCCGGTGGATCGCCACCGCGTGCTTACCCTCGCAGCTCTCACGCAAAAGGAGGGCGGTCCCGTCGCGGACTTCCCGAAGGTCTCCAGGGTTTGGGATAACCGCATCGCGCAAGGCATGAATCTGCAGTCGGATGCGACGGTGGCCTACGGTGCGGGGTCGACGAGTATCAACACCACCCCCGCCCAACGCGCCGATAAAGGCAACCGATACAACACCTATGCCAACCAGGGCCTGCCAATCGGACCGATCTCTAATCCCGGGGAAAAGGCGATCGAGGCGACGCTTCATCCCGTTGACGGCAGCTGGCTGTACTTCGTGGTCGTGAACTGCTCCACGGGAGAGACGGCGTTCTCCGATACCTTCGCTCAGCACCAGGCTGCGACCGCACAGCTCGGTGCGTGGCTGAAGGCGAATCCGGGCGGGTGCAACTAGGCGCATGGTGACGAAGCTCGCCGTGCTCGGAACTCCCATCGCTCACTCGAAATCCCCTGCCCTGCACCGCGCCGCGTATCGAGTACTCGGGCTCGATTGGCAGTACGAGGCAATCGAGGTCACGCCTGCCGACCTCGAGAACTTCATCAGGTCTCGCGGACCGGAGTGGCGCGGACTGTCCCTCACGATGCCGCTCAAGCGTGACGTGATGCCGCTGCTCGACTGTGCGGATCCCGAGGCCGCGCTCACAGGAGGAGCCAACACGGTGCTACTACAAGATAATGAGGGCGGGCTCAGCCTTCGCGGCTTCAACACGGACGTTTTCGGCATCGTCGAAGCTTTTCGCAACGCCGGCGTTGTGCGCCTCACTACGGTGCGGATGCTCGGAGCCGGCGCGACCGCCGCATCGGCTCTCGTCGCCGTCGCGCAGCTGGGTGCGGGTCGGGTTATCGTATCGGCCAGGTCAGAGCTCAAACTCGTAGCGCTGGTGGAACTCGGTCGGCAGCTTGGCGTCGACGTGCACGCGGCGCACCCGGATAGTGTCGACGCCGGCCTAGTGCCAGATGCGGTAATCAGCACCCTGCCCGGCGGCGCCGATCACCCGTATCGGTTCGATGCCTCGGCCCGAGCATCGTCGATACTGTTCGACGTTGCTTACGACCCGTGGCCCTCGTCCCTTGCGGCAAGTTGGCTCGAGGCCGGTGGCCGGGTGATCCCCGGCATCGAGATGCTCGTGAACCAGGCCCTCATGCAGGTGCGGATCTTCGTGGGGGGCGGTGCCGATCGCATCCTCCCGCGCGAAGCAGCGGTGCTGGCGGCGATGCGGGAATCAGTCGGCGTCTAGCAGTGTGGGATGTTTCGCTCGTCCGCCTCCCCCCGTGCGCCCCAAGGTGCGGCGAATACGGTGGCAGGGGCGACCAAGCATCTTCGTCCGCTGTGGGAGGATTCTCTTATGCTTCGATGGTTGACCGCAGGGGAATCGCACGGTCCCGAACTGATCGCTATTCTCGAAGGTCTCCCGGCCGGAGTGCCGGTGTCGATGGCGGCCATCCAGGCCGACCTGCACCGCCGAACACTCGGCTATGGCCGCGGAGCGCGTCAGAAGTTCGAGCAGGACGCGCTGACAATCAGTGGCGGCATCCGCTTCGGACTGTCGATGGGGAGCCCGGTCGCGCTGCGGATCGGTAATACCGAATGGCCGCGCTGGGTCGAGGTGATGAGCGCCGAGCCGGTAGACGCCCTATCGCTACCGAAGGGTCGTGGCGCGCCGCTCACCCGTCCGCGACCCGGTCATGCTGATCTTGTCGGGATGCAGAAGTACGGCTTCGAGGAGTCTCGCAACGTGCTCGAGCGGGCGAGCGCCCGCGAGAC
>JAYTTG010000068.1:0-2508 GCA_043745175.1 Microbacteriaceae bacterium | reverse complement strand
TCACGCACCAGGCGAGCCTCACCCCGGCTCCGAGTCCCGCTCCGCCAACCATCAGCAGCGCGATTTTCGGAAGCGCGATCGAGAATGCATCGCTCGGGAGGATCGCCGGAGACAGCGTGTAGAACGTCATCAGGTACCAGAAGGTCGAGGCGCCGCCGATGACGAGATAACTGATCGCGAAAGCGACGGACCGCGATCGCCGGTACCGCCAGAGCATCGCGGCCATCGGCAGTACGGCGACCATCGCCGGCCACAGCGCCTCGTGAGGGCGCTCGGCCTGGAAGACCACGGCGATGGCGAATGCCCCGGCGAGGCTCGTGAGGCCGACGGTATGCAGTGCGCGAAGGAAGGATTCGCTCGTTGCTCGTGTCGCGAGGTGCGGCGGAAGCCCTAGCGACACTGGATTTCCCCCTTCCCTCTGTGGTTAACCTGATCCATGTCGCCGTCACAGCACGCACGATCGCGTACCCCGGATTTTGCAGGAATAGTGGGAATTTTAGGTTACCGGCAGAGGATTTGTGCCCCCAGTCCCCAGTTAGGAGGGCAATATATCGAACTGTACCCGTGCTCACCAAAGAGATCAGAACAGGGCCGGTAGAAAGCCCGACGGCAACGCACCCCCGATCAGTGGGAGCGATATATCACCGATGCGGCCGCGAGCGAGAGCCGTCGAACGCACTGCGCCCGTGACCGGGTCTGCCGATCCGTGCTGGAGTCCGCGCTTTCGCACCAGCGGTGTGATCTTCGCGCCGAACCAGCGGCGGTAGTCCTTGGGCGCATAGGCACTCGAGCCGTAGAGCTGCCGGTAGCGGGGAACGAGCTGCGGATGCGTCTGCTCGAGCCACTGCATGAACCACTCTTTCGCGCCCGACCGCAGATGAAACGAGGAATAGAGCACCGAGGTCGCCCCGGCGGATTTGACCCGCGAGAGCACCGAGTCGAGATGTTCCCGGGTGTCGGTCAGGTAGGGAAGGATCGGTATCAGGAACACCTCACAGTCGAGCCCGAGTTCGCGAACGACCGTCACTGTCGCGAGCCGGGCCGCGGTCGACGGGGTTCCCGGCTCGACCGACCGCTGAAGCTCGTCGTCGTAGATCGCGATCGAGAGTGCCAGTCCGATTGGCACAACGCTGCTCGCCTCGACGAGCAGCGGCAGATCCCTGCGAAGCAGCGTGCCCTTGGTGAGGATGCTGAACAGGGTGCGCGACCCGGCGAGCGCCACGATGATGCCCGGCATCACGGCGTAGCGGCCCTCGGCGCGCTGGTACGGATCCGTGTTGGTGCCGAGAGCGACGGGATGAGGTGCCCAGCTCGGTTTCGCGAGCTCCGGAGTGCGAACCGAACGAACGAAATTGGAGAGACGGGCGAGCCCGGGCAGCGCCGACGATTCTTGCGCCGTCAGTCCTGCCCGCTCCATCTCATTCCGAGAGCCGAACATATCTTCGAATGTCTCTGAACCGGCACCTGGTTCGGATGCGCGACATTCATCCTCCGCCGTAGCGCGCGGTGGTTGCCGGGCTACGCCGAGATGGCGACCTTCTGCTTCTTCTTCACGAGCTGCGGCTGTGGTGCGGCCTCCGGCTCGGTGATCTCGAGCACGTGCGCGGTCGCGTCCAGCGTCTTGCCCGCGAGCGACGGGTCATCCGACAGCTTCTTGCCGTAGGTCGGAACCATGCGCTTCAGCTGAGGTGTCCACTCGGCGATGCGGTCAGGGAAGCAGCGCTGCAGCACATCCAGCATGATAGGAACGGCGGTGGATGCTCCGGGGGAAGCTCCGAGAAGACCCGCGATGGAGCCATCCGCCGACGTCACGACCTCCGTGCCGAACTGCAGCACCCCACCCTTCTCCGCATCTTTCTTGATGACCTGCACCCGCTGGCCGGCCGTGATCAGGTACCAGTCTTTCGGGTCGGCGTTCGGCATGAATTCCTGCAGTTCCCGGAACTTCGCCGACTTCGTCGCCAGCAGCTGGCCGACCAGATAGCGCACGAGACCGAGGTTCGAGAGGCCCGCTGCCATCATCGGACGGATGTTGTGCAGTCGGATCGTCGAGAACAGATCGGTCCACGATCCGGTCTTCAGGAATTTCGTGTTGAAGCCCGCGTAGGGGCCGAACATGAGGCTCCCCTTCCCGTCGACAACGCGAGTATCGAGGTGCGGCATCGACATCGGCGGGGCACCGAGAGCCGGCTTGCCGTAGACCTTCGCGTGGTGGCGGGCGACGACCTCCGGATTGTCAGTGCGGAAGAATTCGCCGCTGACCGGAAATCCGCCGAATCCGTGTGCCTCCGGGATTCCCGACTTCTGGAGCAGCTTGAGTGCACCGCCGCCGGCACCCACGAAAACGAATCTGGCGTGCACATTGAACCTCGTGCCGCCGACATCGTGAACGACCCGCAACCGCCAGAGGTCGCCCTTCTCCCTCGTGATGTTCTTCACGATGTGCTCGGTGTAGAGGCGAGCGCCGTTGTTGAGGAGATAGCCCATCAGCCCGTGGGTCAACGCGCC
>JAYTTG010000067.1:0-9262 GCA_043745175.1 Microbacteriaceae bacterium | reverse complement strand
GTGGCACAACCGGTGCGGCACTGTCCCATCGGCGTAGCGCGTTGGTCGCCACGATTGCGGCGGCAACGGTCGCGGGTATCGCCCTGTTGTTCCCCCTCGCCGTCACCGCAAGGACCACAGCGACCGCAGTCTCCCGAGCCGTCTCCTCCTCGTGGGCTCTCGCCCCTCAGGACGAACTGGTGCATCGCGACGCTATCGTT
Organism: Microbacteriaceae bacterium; assembly: GCA_043745175.1. Taxonomy (GTDB): domain Bacteria; phylum Actinomycetota; class Actinomycetes; order Actinomycetales; family Microbacteriaceae; genus Lacisediminihabitans. The sequence goes on along the minus strand of JAYTTG010000067.1, from coordinate 9,062 downwards.
GGCTCCGCCGTTGCCGCGCTCGCGCTCAGTTGCCTGCTGGCCACGGCCGCGTGGTCAATTGGCGGAACGCTGAGGCGGCGCGCTTCGACTCCCGTCTGGTTCGGTGCGGCCGTGCTCGTCATGGCCGTGCCATTGCTCTCCGGACTCACCGCGGTGCTTGCGGGGTGGCTCGTGGTCGCCGCAGCGGCGCTCGGCGCGCTCCTCTGGTCACACCGCGGCCACTTCGGCCCACAGCTCCGTGCTCCTCTCCTGGTGCTGCTCGCCACCTCGGGCACCCTCGGCTACCTCGTCGGGTGGGGTAGCACCGGCACCTGGTGGATCGGATCGATCGTGGTTGTCGCCGTGCTGTTGACCGGCCGACTCCTTCCGGCGAGCCCCCTCGCTCGGGCAACCGGGTTGGGCGCGGCTGCCATCGTCGTACTCGTCGGCGCCGCAGCCGCTGCGCGCCAACTGGCGCTCCCGGCTCTCCCCGATCCCACGCCCGACGCCGACAATGCCCTCCGTGCCGTCAGCATCATCGCCATCGTGCTGCTCGCGCTGTCCGGCTTCCCAGTGCACACCGGCCTTTCATCGCTCGATCGCCGTGTCATCTTCTGGATCGGCGGCGCAGCGGCCGCAACGTCTTTCGTCATCCTGTCCCTGTCCGTCGGGGGGCTCTCTCCACGCGAGCGGGCGTCGCTGCTTCTGCCGGAGCCCGGCACGAGCCTCGCCGCGAACACTGCCCTCCTCGCGGCGCTGCTGTTCGTGGCGATGCGGCCAGTCGCCTCTCGACTCCGCTGGGAGAGCGTTGCCGCATCCGTCGCTCTCGCCCCCACCCTCTCGTTGGTCGTGGACGCGTTCGCCAGGGTGATCGACCTTCCCGAGCTCGCGCGTTCCGTCGGGTCGATCTCCGCAGCCCTCCTCACTGCCGTCGGTGTGCTCGTCGCCGCTGTCCTGCGGAGCCGTTGGCCCGCCCATGTCGCCGGCGAACCGCACCGAGGCATTCTGGGCAGCGACCGTCGGCCGCGGGAACTCGGCGTACTGATTGTCGCCGTGCCAAGCGTCGTCCTCGGGGTGGACCGGCACGACTCCGTGACCTGGCTCGTGCTGGTGTTCGCAGCGCTCGTCACGCTCATGCTGGCAACGAGTCCCGATGGGCTCGTGGGCTCCCCCTCTCCGAGACGGCACCTCGGCTGGGGTGCCTTCGCCCTTGCAACGGCGGGGCTCTGGTGGCGGCTGGGCGATTCGAGGGTCACCGACCTCGAGCCCTACGTGTTGCCGCTGACCGGCGTGCTGCTGCTCGTCGCGCTGTTCCTTTGGCGGGCGAACCGGTCGGCGGCGGCCTCGGCGCCGGATCTCGTCACCCCGGTGATCACGCTGGCTGCTCTCCTGGTGGCGATTCTGCCTCTCGGCGCGGTCGCTGCCAGCGGGCCACTCCTCCGTGCCGTTGTTGTCGCCGTGGTCTCGGCTGCTCTTACAATAGCGGGCAGCTGCAACGTCGGGACATCCCGATCACGCCCGTATCTCGACGCGATCGCGCTCACCGGAGCGCTCGGCATCCTCACGGTCGTCATTGGTCGGTGCGCATTTCTCCGCTCGCAACCCGGCACCCCTGACATCCGTCTCGACGCGTGGTTAGCTATTGGGCTTCTCGTGCTGATCATCGCTGCGTTCGGTCAGGCGAGGGCCCGGTCGCGCTCGCGAAACACTGACAACACCGCCCGGCGGTCGATCGCGAGCCAGGCGCTCGGGGTGCTCGGCCTCACTGTTGTGCTCGGGTTTGAGCTCACAGCGTTTGAGGACACCGCGCTCGGCTCGATGCGTGCGATCGCGGTGATCATGCTCTTCTGCGCGCTTCACGTGATCACTTTTCTTATCGACCGCGCACCCTTCACCCGAGCCACCGGCTGGATAGCAATCGTCGGCGCAGGAATCGCCGTCATCGGAGCGCTCACCACCGGGGCGATCCACCCGGTTGAGCTTGGCACCATCCCTGTCGCCGGTGCCCTCGTCGTTACCGGTGCCCTGACCCTGTCGCGAACGCCGGCCGCCCGCACCTGGCCCTGGCTCGCACCGGGCGTAGCGGTGCTGCTGGTTCCTTCGCTGATCGCGACCGCGGATCATCCTCCGGTGTGGCGTCTGGTCGGGCTCGGTGTCGGCGGCGTGACGATCATCATCGTGAGTACGGTTCTGCGGCTCCAGGCGCCCTTCTTGGTCGCTGTAGTCGTTGTGTTGATCCATGCGATCGCCACCTTTGCGCCGCAGATCCGGGCGATCTATGAGTCGGTGGAATGGTGGCTCTGGTTCGTGCCGGTGGGAATCGCCGTGGTGGTCTTCGCGGCGCGATTCGAGAAAAGTGTGCTGCGGATGCGCAGTGTCGCGATGCGCATCCGTGCGTTGCGCTGAGTGCTGCGAGTATCACCTGGCGCGAGGATTCACCACGACCCCCATTCGGGGGTCTGTCCTGTCCCCTCTTAGGGGGACTATTGTGGGGCCACCGCACCCGAACAGCCCTTTGCGGTAGGGCAAATTTCCACAGGAGCTTCCCGATGCCCTCAGTGAACGACCACTCCCTCGTGCCCGCCGGTTGGTACCGCGATCCGCTCGGCCTTCCGCAGCTGCGCTGGTGGAACGGCCTCAGCTGGACCAATCGCATCGAAGAACACCGTCCAGAGATTCAGATGGCGACTCCCGATGCAGTCGATTCACGCCTGGTCGGCGCGCGCTAGGCCAGTCTCAACAGCGGCATGGCTGATCAGCGCTGCAGCCAGGCCAGAACCGCGAGAACCCGACGGTGGTCATTGCCCGCATCGTCGAGACCCAATTTCTGAAAAATCGATGTGACATTCTTCTCCACTGCTCCCGTACCAACGACCAGCGCGGTGGCGATCGCCGCATTCGTGCGACCTTGCGCCATGTGCGTCAAAACTTCACGCTCCCTGGGCGTGAGCGAGCCGAGCGGGTCGTGTCGGCGCCTGAGTAACTGTGCAACGACTTCGGGGTCGAGCACCGTTCCGCCCGACGCGATCCGTTCGATCGCTTCTTCGAGTTCTGCAAGCGACGCGATTCGATCCTTCAGCAGGTAGCCGATACCGCCCCTGCCCGATGACAGCAGTTCCCTGGCGTACAAGATCTCCACATACTGAGAGAGCAACAGGATGCCGAGCTTCGGCATCAACTCGCGGGCCCGAATAGCGGCGCGCACCCCTTCGTCACGGAAGGTGGGTGGCATTCGCACATCGAGCACGACGAGGTCCGGACGCTGTCGGTCCAGGTCCAATAGCAGCGACTCGGCATCCGGATACGATCCGGTCACCTGGAGTCCGGCCTCGATGAGTACACGCACGAGCCCCTCGCGGAGAAGCACGGAATCGTCGGCGACAAGCACTCTGAGTGGGGATGTGGTCACGCCACCACCCTAGGGCGCGGCAGGCCGTGGAGTCAGGCCACCGGTAGTGTCGCGGTTATCGCCGTCGGCCCGCCGATCGGGCTGTCAACGTGCACTCTTCCACCGAGACCCCGCAGTCGCTCGTCAAGGCCGGCCAGTCCATGGTCGGCAACCGCCGTTGCACCGCCCACGCCATCATCCGTCACCCCGATTTCCAGCTCCGCCAGAGTGGCGGTGAGCCCAACGCGCAACTCGATCGACGTCGCGGAGGCATGTTTTGCCACGTTGGTGAGCAGCTCACTCGCCACAAAATAGGCGTTCCGCTCGATCTCCTGGGGAAGCGTCGGCTTGGTCGGAAGCGCGTTGATGAGGATCACCGGCACAGGACTGCGCACCGCGAGCGAATCAAGGGCAGCCACCAGGCCACGGTCAAGCAGGATTGGGGGGGCAAAGCCGCGCGAGAGCGACCGGAGTTCCTCCAGTGCCTCCTTCGACTGGGCCATCGCCTCGGCGATGAGGGTGCGGGCGGCACCAGGATCGGAAGCAAGCTGGCGCTCCGCGGCGGCCAGGTCCATCTGAAGCCGCACGAGTCGCTGTTGCGGACCATCATGGATGTCGCGCTCGAGTCGACGGAGCGCCGTGCCCTCGGCCGACACAGCAGCGGTGCGCGAGGCGGCGAGGTCCGCGACCTCTTCCTCGAGCTCGGCGATACGGAAACGCCCGAGCATTCCGACCGCGATGAGGTAGTGCAGCATCGTCATCCCGCGGGTGATGAACGGCAGGGTGATCGCGAAGATGACTCCAAGAATGAAAAAGATGAGATTATCCGCGAGAACCGGATCGACGGTCCAGCCGGGGAGAAAGGCCTGCTTCACCCAGTCAGACACCCGCCAATCCCCACGACCGGTGGGGATGAACTTCGAAAAAAACCAGTAGGTGAGGCCCAACAGGGCGACGACAGTCCAGGTGAATGAAATGATCCAGGTGAACAGCCCGACGGCGAAGTTCACCACCAGGCCGTGCAACAGGTAGAGCCAGTAGTGCGGATTGAGTAGCGCGCCGAACAACCGGGTCCAGAATCTCGTCGCCACCGGTTTTGTCCATACCGGAGGGACGATGGCGGGGTGACCAGCGCCACGCAACCGGGCGACTTCGAGCATGCCGAATCCTCGTGCCGCCCAGAGGGTTCCAATGATCACGAAAATGCCGAAGAAGGTGACAAGGGTTGCGAAGCCTGTCCAAATGCCGGTCAACAGGACGGCGAACGATACGACGATGATCGGCAGGGTGGGCAGCAGGAACCCGAGTTCTCGAGGCACGGTGAGCCACAGGCTCCCGTAGAGCGAGCGTTGGCGTGGAGCGTGCGTGGTCACAGCGTCCAGAGTGGCAGAGTCGGGAATGGTCATGGGTCAAGAATTACGGCGACCAGCGATGGGCGGTATCCGGCTGCCACACCAGTGGGAGTGGGGTTAGCCCCCGGATGCGTCGAACCTCAGCACGCGTATTACAATTCCACCGCGCGCCAGGGACCGATGGATCCGCCTCGCGCACAGAGCTACTCCAGCACGCTGTGGGTGAATCGCCCCGCAATCAACGTCGCTGATACCGGCATTGTGCGCAACGCCGTGGCAGTGGCAGAGAGCGGGTCGATCTCCACGACGCACAGGTCCGCGATATCACCCCTCGCCACTCGGCGCCGGCCGTGGGCAGATGCTGCGATCGCCTCGACCGTGCTGATCGCCTGTTCGGGATGCCATGCCGGCAGCCCGTCTCGCGCGCGGCCGACCGCCGCCGCGATCGTGATCCACGGGTCGAGCGGCGCGACCGGAGCATCCGAACCGAGCACGACGGTTGCACCGGCATCGATCAGGCTGCGGAGCGGGAACGCGCGCCCAGTGCGGCCGGCCCAGTAGCGGTCAGCGACATCGCGGTCATCCATCGCCTGCTCGGGCTGCAGGCTCGCGGTCACCCCGAGGGCGGCGAAGCGGGGCAGGTCCATATCACGCACAAGCTGGGCGTGCTCGATTCGTCCGCGGGATCCGGCCGCTTCAAAGCAATCGAGGGCAATGCGGTTGGCGTCGTCCCCGATCGCATGCACCGCGGGCAGGATTCCCGCAGCGGACGCCCGTCGTAGCATCGGTACGAGGACCTCCGGTGACACGGTGAGCATGCCGTGCGAGTGCGGATGCCCCTCAAGGCCAGGGTATTCGTCCACACAGTAGGCAGTCCGGGTGTTCAGCGATCCATCGATGAGGATCTTGAATGGACCGACCTGGAGAAGGCCACCGGTATCGGCGATGACCGCGCCCGTGCGGCGACCGGCGGCGATCGCCGCATCGAGGTGCTCGGTGTAGATGCCGGCGGCGACGCGCAGCCAGTCGGATCCGGACACGATCCGCCGGGACCAGGCGGTGAGGTTGTCGGCCATCTCAAAGTCGACGACTCCGACGACCCCTCGGGTCGCCGCCGTCACCGCCGCCTCAGCCACCCACCCGTCGAGCACGCTGTCGGGCACGTCTTGCAGTGCATCCGTGACACGAAAGGCATCGTTTTCGCGGAGGACTCCGGTCGGGTGGAGCGCGAAGCCGTAGCGATCGAGAGCCGCAGTGTTGAGCCAGCAGCAGTGCAGGTCACCACTGATGAGCACCGTCGGCAGGGCTCCCATGGCCGCATCGAGCACTGCGGCGGTCGGAGTATCCGGCCACAGTCCGTCACGAAAGCCAAACCCCACGAGCGGTAGCCCGGGCTCAGCCGGTCTCGCCACGACCGCGGCCGCCATGATTGCCGCGGCTTCGGCGGCGGAACCGGCCGCCGACACATCGACCCGGCGGTGAGCGAGGGCATGCTGGCTGAGATGCACGTGGTCGTCCCAGAGGCCGGGAACGACGTGCCGACCATCCAGGTCGATCGAGCGCGACGCGGTGAGCCCAACGCCGATCTGCTGAATTTTGCCGTTCTCGATCAGCAGGTCGATCGGCTCACCCCCGTCGATACGACCGTTGCAGAGCGCCAGCGCCGTCACGGGGCGACCGAATTCACGCGTCGCATCTCCTCGGCGAGGGCTGCGCTCGAATATGCTCCATCGCCCTCGAGGTGCCGCACAATGCGCTCGACGACGGCAGGCTTCTTGTTCTGACTCAACTTGCGTCTGGCATCGAACCGGGTGACGTGCAGCCGGAGGCCGACGGTACCGGTGGCGATGTGTCGGGCGGCGGGCTCGTCGATCTTCAGCGTCATCGGCTGCGGCATCCACTTCTCGAAATGGTCGACGAGTTGTCCGAGCACGGAGAAGTTCTCCTCGTCCGAGAGCAGTTCAGGCGTGCCGTAAAGATGTGCCGTCACGTGGTTCCAGGTCGGTACGAAGTCATCGGTCTCGTACCAGCCGGGCGAAATATAGCCGTGCGGCCCCTGGATGATCATGAGGATCTCGTGCTGCCCCAGTTCGTGCAGGCGCTCGTCGGGGCGCCCAAGATGACTCACGATGCTAATGCCTTCGGCGTCGTCCTCGAGCAACACGGGATAGTGCGAGGCGACGACGCCGTTCGAGGTGGCGGAGACGATCGTCGCCCATGGGTTCTCGCGGATGAGCCGCTTCACCTCATCAGCTCCGTCGGTGACGAAGTGCGGCGAGTATTTCATTTGACCATTGTGCTGCAGCCGGTGTCAGACGCCGGCCGGCCGCGCACTCACGTAGAACTCGAGCGCGATATTGTCGGGATCCTTGACGCTCAACGCAGTGCCGTAGTCGGTGTCGACGATCTCGCTATGGGCGATTCCGACAGCATCGAGGTGCTTCGCCCACTCGACGATCGCCTCCCGATCGATGCAGGCGAACCCCACGTGATCGAGACCGAGCCGGGTCGGATCGAACGGCCCGGAGGGCTGAGTCTCATGCTGGGTGAGACCAACGGTGAGTCCGGGTATCGGGCGAAAGATCCGTCGTACGAAGGATTCACCCGTGAGGGTGGCCACGGACGCGCTCCCCCACAGCGTCTCGTAGAACGGCACGCTCACCTCGAGGTCACTGACGGTGAGGGCGATGTGATGGATGCTGGAGAACACGGGCATATCGGTGTCTTTCCCTGAGTCAGCCCTGATCGATGGGGCACCAGTAGAGCTTGCGCCCGCCGAGCTCCTCAACCAATATATTGGTACCGCAGATTCGGCAGGGTAACCCTTCGCGGTGATAGACCCAGTACCGGTCAGCCCGACGCGTAAATTCATTGCGTGCAGCGGCGGGGGTCAGTTTGTCTCTGGTCAGCATTTGGCCGGTCTGCACCCCAATGACCAGCAGTCGGCACCAGTCTTGCCAGAGAGCACGCAGGGCTTCCTCCGACACGAGCTTGCCCGGAGTGTGCGGATTGAGCCGAGCACGAAACAGTAACTCTGCCCGATAAACGTTCCCGATGCCGCTGACGACGCTCTGATCCATGAGCAGCAGAGCGATGCGAGTCGGCTTCTTGCGAATCACACTCACGAAACGTTCCTCGCCAACGCTCTGGTCGTCGGCCAGTGGATCGGGACCAAGCTTCGCCATCGAGGCATCCACTTGATCGGGAGTCTGCACTTCGCAAGCGGTGGGACCGCGCAGGTCGGCAACGGTCTCGCGGGTGAGCAGTCGAACGCGAACAGCGCCGACTGGCTCATGCGGAAAGATGGTCGGCATGTCGCTGAGCACATCCTGTTCCGACATACGCAACCGTCTTTTGCGCGGCGCGCCGATGCTCCGCGAAGAACCGCCGGCTGCGTCGAGGTCGAGAAGCGTGCCGCGCTGGTTGATCTGCCCCGTGCGTTCACCGGGGGATACGACCGTGGCATCTGCGGTGAAGTCACCGGCGAAATCCCAAGCTCCGTAGAGCCCGAGATGCACCCGAAGCCACAGCTGGCTATCGAACTCGAGAAACATCTGCTTGCCGATGGCGCGTGCGCCAATCATTGTGTGCCCATCGAGCACCATGGCTCCCTCGGCAAAACGACCCTGTGGAGACGAGACGGCCGTCTCTTTACCCACGAAATGCCGGGCGAACTGGCGAGCGATGCGGTGGACGGAATGACCCTCTGGCACGGTTAGTCGATCTCGCGGCTGGCGATCAGCCCGGTTGCTTCGTATTCCGCGAGCTGCGCGATGCGGCGGGCGTGACGCTCTTCGCCCGAGAACGGCTCCGCGATAAAAGTGTCGATGAAGAGCTTTGCCTCCTCGACACTGTGCTGCCGCGCGCCGATCGCGATGAGATTCGCATCGTTGTGCTGGCGGGCCAGCAGGGCCGTCGACACGTTCCAGACCAGCGCCGCCCGGGCACCGAGCACCTTGTTGGCGGCGATCTGCTCGCCGTTGCCCGAGCCCCCGAAGACGATTCCGAGGGCCCGAATTCCGGCATTCTGGTCCGCGACGGTGCCGCGTGCCGCACTGATGCAGAAGCTCGGGTAGTCGTCCGCCGCGTCGTAGGCCCTTGGGCCATGATCCACCACGTCGTGCCCCGAAGCCCGGAGGTGCTGTTGGAGATCTTCGCTGAATTCGAGCCCGGCGTGGTCCGTGGCGATGTGGATGCGCATGCTCTCCAATTTAGGCGATACGCATCTCGGCAATATGCATCTCGGCGACATGCGTCTCGGCTAGGTAGACCTTGCGAATCGTCTCGGTCACCGTCCACACCGTCTGCTCCCCAGCGGCGAGGCGCGCCACCGACCCCGGGGA
>JAYTTG010000066.1:0-2527 GCA_043745175.1 Microbacteriaceae bacterium | reverse complement strand
TGATATCCAGGTGACGGGATACGACCACAATCCCCAGGTGACGGATGTTGCAAACCTCACCGATCTCGTGAGGGCTCTTCCCTTTCCTCACATCATCTGGGTGATGGTGCCGTCTGGAGCGATCACGAGCTCGGTCATCACCGAACTCGCTGAGGTGCTCGTGGCGGGAGACATCATCGTCGACGGTGGTAATTCGCGTTTTACCGAAGACATCAAGCACGCCGAACAGGTGTCGGGAAAGGGCATCGAGTACGTGGACGCCGGGGTGTCTGGCGGCGTCTGGGGTCTAGCCAACGGTTATGGCCTCATGGTCGGCGGCCACAAGAAGAACATCGACCTTTTGATGCCCGTGTTCGATGCGCTGCGTCCGCAGGGGCCGCGCGACGAGGGATTCGTTCATGTTGGCGAGATCGGCGCCGGTCACTACGCGAAAATGGTGCACAACGGTATCGAATACGCGCTGATGCAGGCCTACGCCGAGGGCTACGAGCTGCTCGACAAGCGCGAAGACATTATCAAAGACGTTACCGGCACCTTCAAGGCGTGGCAGCGCGGCACTGTCGTGCGTTCCTGGTTGCTTGAATTGCTGGTTCGCGCCCTTGAGGAAGATCCTGATTTCAAGGACATCGAGGGTTATGTCGAGGATTCTGGTGAAGGGCGTTGGACCATCGAAGAGGCACTCGCAAACGCAGTTCCCGTACCGACCATCAGCGCGTCAATCTTCGCGCGATTTGTGTCGCGCCAACCGGAGGGATCACCCGCGATGAAGGCCGTTGCCGCGCTGCGTAACCAGTTCGGCGGGCACTCGGTCAAAGCTGTCGACTGATGTCGTGATCGTCACTCATCTCAGCCTCACCGATTTTCGCAATTACCGCACGGCTGACGTCGCTTTGGTAGCCGGATCTAATCTCTTTGTCGGGAGCAACGGGCAGGGTAAGACCAACTTGGTCGAGTCCCTCGCTTACCTCAGTGCTCTTGGTTCACACCGGGTATCCGTCGACCACGCGATGATCCGGCAGGGGACCGATGCTGCGGTCATCCGTGCCCGTCTCGAGCATGGTGCACGGCAGATTCTCGTCGAGGTGCAACTCAATCGATCTACACCCAATCGTGCCCAGGTCAATCGATCGGTGATCAAGACGCGCGAGCTTCCTCGCTATTTTTCCAGCGTGTTGTTCGCGCCGGAGGACCTCGCGCTGATTCGCGGTGATCCAGCCGGCCGTCGCCGGTTTCTCGACGAACTTCTTGTGCTGCGGTCTCCGAGAATTGCTGCTCTGATCGCGGACTACGAACGGGTGGTGCGTCAGCGCAATACTCTGCTCAAGTCCGCGCGGGCATCCGGGGTGCGGGATGATTCCCTCTCGACGCTTGACATTTGGGATGAGCGGTTGGTGTCCCTCGGGTCCCAGCTGATCGAAGCGCGCACCGTGCTTGTCGCCGAGCTGTTACCAGAGGTAGCGAATGCCTACACTTCGATAGCAGGCGAGGATCATCATGCGACTCTGGGCAACCAGCTCAGCATCTTTGGAGGGCGATCGGGCGCCGACAGTATTGGCGAAGAAGATGGTGACCGGAGTGGGTTGAGTTATGGCCGCCTCGGAGCGGAAGATGCCGCCGTCGCGTTCCGGCAGGCCCTGGCCGACCGCCGTCGTAACGAGCTCGAACGCGGGTTGACACTGGTCGGCCCTCACCGAGACGACCTCGTACTCGAGTTGAACCTTCTTCCCGCGCGCGGGTACGCGAGCCATGGGGAATCCTGGTCGTTTGCGCTCGCGTTAAAGCTCGCATCCGCGGTGCTGTTGCGGCGCGATTCCTCTACCGGAGACCCGGTGCTCATGCTCGACGACGTCTTCGCCGAACTAGACGAGGCACGACGCACTCGCCTCGCCGCCGCGATTCGTGGCTTCGAGCAGGTACTCATCACCGCAGCGGTGCTCGATGACGTTCCGGATGAACTCACCGGCAACACGGTGCACATCTCCCGGGGTACCATCGTCGGGCAGGAGCTGTCGTGAAAGAAATGGCAGATGTACCGGAAGAGTCCGAGCCGGTCTCCGTTTTCCTTCGTTTCCGCCGTGTCTTCGGCGACGGCTCGAGCCGATCGGCCGACGCGCGCAAGCGGGCGAAGAAGGAACCCGGGTCGACGATCCCGTTCGGGTCAGGACGCGATCCCGAAGGACTTGGAGCGATCATGGACGCTCTGACCTCGAAGTTGGGGTGGAGTTCACCGCTCGCGCGTTCGGAGCTCCTCGCCTCCTGGCTCGAGATCGCCGGCGCCGACACGGCCGAGCATTCGACTCCTGTCGGTATTGAAGAAGGCGTTCTCACGGTGAAATGTGACTCCACTGCCTGGGCGACGCAGCTGCGGCTGATGCGTGTGCAGATCACGAACCGCATCATTTCCCGGTACCCGGATGCGGGAATCGAGTCGATACGATTCGAAGGGCCGGGTGCCCCCTCGTGGAAACGCGGCCCCAGATCAATTCCAGGGCGTGGTCCGCGCGATACTTATGGCTGACAGGGCAAA
>JAYTTG010000065.1:0-9331 GCA_043745175.1 Microbacteriaceae bacterium | reverse complement strand
GGCCGCATCGCTGTGGTGACCGGGGCGGCCTCCGGAATCGGGCGGGGGATCGCCGTCGCATTCGCTCGTGAGGGGGCCAGCATCGTCATCGCCGATATTGTCGAGGAGTTAGAGGCGTCCGATGTGCTCTCGAGCGTTCGTGCGTGCGGCGTCCCGGCTCTCTTCGTGCGCACCGACGTGAGCGACGAGTCGAGCGTGAACTCGATGGCCGAGCGAGCGACCGCTGAGTTCGGCCGGGTCGACATCCTGGTCAACAATGCTGGCATCTTCACCGAATCGCTGCTCGAGAACATGACGGTGGATGACTGGGACAGGGTGGTCAACACCAACCTCCGGGGAACATTCCTGTGCACTCGCGCGCTCATCAACCAGATGCTCGAGCGCGGCGACGGGCGGATCATCAATATCGCATCCCAGCTCGGTCAGATCGGCGGAGGGGCGGTCTCGCACTACTCCGCGAGCAAAGCGGGGATCATCGGGCTGACGAAATCCCTCGCACGGGAGGTTTCGCATCGCGGTGTGCTGGTCAACGCGATCGCACCCGGCCCGATCGAGACGCCGTTGCTCGAGCGGGAGACCGAGGAGTGGCGAAGCACGAAACTGGCGGAACTGCCGATCGGCCGCTTCGGCACCGTCGACGAAGTAACGCCGACGGCGGTTCTGCTCGCCTCGGCCGGGGGAACTTACTATGTCGGGCAAACGCTCGGTCCGAATGGCGGGGACGTCATGCTGTGAAGAGCGCTCATGCGCTTGATGGGACCTGTGAGCATGACACCGTGAAGATTGTCAATGTCATCGCTGTTCCCGTGCGAACAGGTTTTTATCGCGATGACCAGGCGGCGATTCGCGCCGGGGCCACACACGACGGCTTCCTCTACGCTGGCAGTTCTCTCACTCCCGGGTTCACCGCGGTGCGCGAGCCCGGTATCGCCGTCTCGGTGATGCTCGTGCTCTCGGACGGCCAGGTTGCGCTCGGCGATTGCGCCGAGGTGCAGTATGCCGGAGCGGCAGGGCGGGCCCCGATTGCGACTGTCGATGGCATCCAAGCGCAGGTTGAGAGCGTAGTCGCACCCCGGCTGATCGGCCGGTCGGTCACTGTCTTTCGAGAACTGGCGGAGGAGATCGACCGCATCATCGAAGACGGCCGCTTGCTCGACGCACCGGTGCGATACGGCGTGACGCAGGCTCTGCTGCATGCGGTGTCACTCGCCGGGGGAGTGACGATGGCTGAGATCATTCAGCGGGAATATCGCACCGGCATCGACATCGCGGCGGTTCCTCTGTATGCGCAATCGGGCGATGACCGCTACACCAGTGTCGACAAGATGATTCTCAAGGAGGTCGATGTACTTCCGCACGGCCTGATCAATCAGGTCGAGTCGAAGCTTGGCCCTGACGGGGGACTGCTCAAGGCCTACATCGGCTGGATTCGCGACCGCATCCTCGCCCTTCGATCCCGGCCCGAATACAATCCGCGACTGCACTTCGACACCTACGGCACTATCGGGATCGCGTTCGGGAGCGACCTCGATCGTATCGCCGAATATCTTCGCGAACTGGCGGATGCGGCATCGCCGTTCACGCTGCGGATCGAGCACCCGATCGACGCGGGCAGTCGGCAGGCACAGATAGACGTCTATGTGGAATTGAGGCGGCTGCTCGCGGAGCGCGCCATACCGGTCCACATCGTCGTCGACGAATGGTGCAACACCCTCGAGGACATCGAGCTGTTCGTCGCCGCCGGTGCGGCCGACGTCATCCATGTAAAGACACCGGATCTCGGCGGAATCAACAACACGATTAAGGCACTTATTCACGTGCGAAGAGCCGGACTCGCCGCGTACTGTGGCGGAACCTGCAATGAGACAGACGTGTCGGCCCGCGTGAGTGCTCATATTGCGATGGCCTGTGGTGCGGATCAGGTGCTGGCGAAGCCGGGAATGGGCGTCGATGAGTCGGTGATGATCGTCGGAAACGAGATGGCGCGAACGGTCGCCCTCGTCGCCGGCCGCCTTCGCAGGACGGCAGGCCAGGAAGGCGCCGCGCGATGAAACCACTCCAGGACATTCGAATCATCTCGCTCGAGCAATACGGCGCGGGCCCGTTCGGCAGCGTGCAGCTTGCCGATCTCGGTGCCGACGTGATCAAGATCGAGGACCCCGCTTCCGGCGGCGACATTGGGCGTTATGTCGTTCCGCTTCAGGACGGGGAGGACAGCGTCTTCTTCGAAGTATTCAACCGGAACAAGCGCAGCATCGACCTCGACATCAGCACAGCGGCCGGCCGTGCCGTCTTCGAGGATCTCGTCAGGGTCAGTGACATCGTGTATTCGAACCTCCGCGGGGATGTTCCCAAGAAGCTCGGCATCCGCTACGAGGACCTCAAACATCTCAACGCTGCGATCGTGTGCTGTTCGCTCAGTGGCTTCGGCATGACCGGACCGCGGAGCGCGGAACCCGGGTACGACTACGTGCTCCAGGGCATTGCGGGCTGGATGGACATCACCGGGGAGCCGGACGGGCCGCCGACCAAATCGGGGCTGTCGGTCGTCGACTATTCTGGCGGGCTCGTCGCGGCCATTTCGATGCTCGCGGCGTTGCATGCAGCTCGACGGGACGGTATCGGCGCCGACTGTGACGTCAGCCTGTTCGACACCGCGATCTCCATGCTGACCTACCCCGCGGCCTGGGCGCTGAACAGCGACTTCGTTCCCGTGCGAACCCACCACTCGGCGCACCCGTCCATCGTCCCGTTCCAGGCCTTCCCCTCGGCGGACGGATGGCTGGTCGTCGCGTGCCCGAAGGAGAAGTTCTGGAAACGTCTCGCGGTGGTTATCGGGCGACCCGAGCTCGCCGACGACCCGCGCTTCATCGACTTCACGGCACGGCGCCACAACGCGGTAGCACTGATCGAGATTCTGGAGACGGTATTCGTCACTCGAACCTCGAAGGAATGGCTCGCTGATCTCACTGCCGCGGGAGTGCCGAGCGGGCCGGTGAATTCGGTGATCGACGCGCTTTCTGATCCCCATACTGCCGCTCGCGACATGCTCGTCACGACCGAACATCCGCACTTCGGTGCGGTCACGCAGGTGGCAAGCGCCGTTCGGGTTGGCACTGAACCGACCGTTTATCGTCGGGCACCTCGCCGCAACGAACACGCTTCAGAGGTGATGCGCGAGGTCTTGGGATATTCCGGTGATCGACTCACGGAATTGCGCGAGGGTGGGGCGTTCGGAACCGTACAATCACTCCACCCCACCCCATTGACCAGCACGGAATAAACACCAGGAGGTTCATTATGTTCGACCTGACCGGGCGCGTAGCCCTGATCACCGGAGCCGCTTCGGGAATCGGCGCGGCAACAGCCCAAATCTTCGCTGAGGCCGGCGCCGACCTCGCGCTCGCCTGGTATCCGGCTGACGGGCACGACATCGAACCCGTGCGAGCTGCGGCCAAAAAGGCCGGCAGCCGTGTGGTTGTCGCCGCCGTGGACGTCACCCAGACTGCGGATGTTGACGCGCTCGTTGCCCAGGCGGTGGCCGAGCTCGGTGGCATGCACATTGTCGTCGCTAACGCGGGCATTGCCCGAAAGGTGGCGCTCGCGGATCTTGACGACGCGGCCTGGAACCAAGTGCTCGACGTCGACCTCAACGGCGCCTGGCGGGCGTTCCGCGCGGCTCTCCCGCACATGCAAACTGCGGGCTACGGGCGTCTCATCGCCACCTCATCGGTAGCCGGTACGGTTTCGGCCTGGCCGGAGCACTCCCATTACGCTGCGGCGAAAGCCGGACTGGTGGGACTCGTCAAGTCGCTGGCGGTCGAGTTCGCCGCAGACGGCATAACCGCAAATGCGGTGGCTCCCGGGGTCATCCGCACGCCCCAGGCTCTCGATCCGATCAATTCGCTCGGTCCGGACGGCGTGGATGCGGTCATTGCCAAAATCCCCGCGGGGCGGGTTGGCGATCCAAAAGATATCGGGTACGTGTACCAATTTCTGGCCAGCGCCGAAGCCTCTTACGTGAACGGCCAGCTCATCGTCGTGGACGGAGCTCGGAGCCTCGCCGGTCTCGACTGAGCGCTTCCGCTGCAAATGCACATTCACCCATCAACCCGAGGAGAAGCAAACATGACGCTCGATCCGCAGTTCTTCCGCCAGACCGACATGGACGGCGTTGCCGGCCCCACACGGGATCTCATCGGCTACGGCGAGCATCCGCCCCGGATCCGGTGGAAGGACGGTGCGAAGGTCGCCATCCAGGTCGTCGTGAATTATGAAGAGGGATCCGAGAAGACCTTCGCGATGGGTGATGGCGCCAACGACGGCATGTACGAACTTCCGTTCGCGGTGGATGACCAGCGTGACCTTGCCGTCGAATCGATGTATGAGTACGGATCCCGCGCCGGAATCTGGCGCCTGTTCCGCGTGTTCGACGCCGCGGCTATCCCTGTCACCTTTTTCGCAGCGGCCGTCGCCCTCGAACGGAATCCGGAGGTTGCCGCGAAGCTCGCGCGCCGCGGCGATGAGGCGGCCGGCCACGGCTACCGCTGGAGCAACCACTACGAGATGACCCGAGATGAGGAACGCGAGGCCATCAAGCGAGCGATCGAGTCGATCGAGACGACGACCGGAACCCGTCCCGTCGGGTGGTACTGCAGGGAAATGAGCGTCAATACGCGCGAGCTCGTGGCAGAAGAGGGAGGATTCCTTTACGATTCCGACACGTACAACGAAGACATCCCGTACTGGACCTCGGTGGGCGGGAAGAGCCACATTGTCGTGCCGTACTCCCTCGTCGTGAACGACGCTCGGTACATCATGGGAACCGGTTTCGGGAGCCCTGAGCAGTTCTTCGAGACGGCGAAGGCGACGCTCGACCGCCTGCGCAACGACGGGGACGACGTCGGGCGAATGATGTCGATCGGACTGCACCCCCGCATCACCGGCAATCCGGCGCGGGCGGATGCTCTTGCCCGATTCATCGCCTACGCGCAGCAGTTCGATGATGTCGCATTCATGCGCCGCATCGACATCGCGACGACCTTTGCCGAGCAGGTGCCCAAGCCGACGCAGGAGTCGAAATCGGCATCATGACTCCGGCAGTACGGCGGGCCCGTTGCTCTGGCTTGGTTACTTGGTGAAGCCGACATTCTCCAGGTGAAGGCTCAACGTCGGGCTGATGGCGGACCCGGTGACGTTCTTGTTCATCAGGTAATTGAGCGTCTCGTAGTGAGTGAATACCAGTGGAGCGTCAGCAGACACGGTGGTGCGAATCTGTCGGTACAGTTTCATTCTTGCGGGGGTGTCATTGCTCGAGGCCGCCTTGTCGATCATGGCGTCGATTTCGGGATTCGAATAGCCGGTGGTGTTGATCGGACCGCCGGACCTGATCACCAGTGAGTAAAAGTTATCGGGATCGATCGTGCGCTCCTGATAGGCACTGGTGATCTGGTAATTACCGCTGGTGAACGCGTCGTACCAGACAGAGACATCCACCGCCTTGATGCTCATATCGATGCCGATCTTCTTCAGCTGATCGCGAACCACCTGACCGGTCTTCAGCAGCTCGGGATACTGGGAAAGGCCCAGATACTCCGCCATGCAGGGATACGCCCCCCCTTTGACGAAGTCGGAAGGGGCTTAATGGACAAGCGAGAAAAAATCGAGATCAGTCTCTGCGTCGACATCGACCAGTGCGCACGGAGACCAGGATCGTTCGAATTACCCGTGAACGCCTGGCCCCGGTCGATACGCCCTGAGCCAACAGCCCCAGGCGCACCCCGACTGGTCTCGCCCTGCAGAGTTTGGAAGGATGGTCGAGTGAATTCTGCCATTTCTGTCGATCGTGTGATCCGTCTGCGGTCGCCGGGGTTTTTCTTCGTACCCGATAACGACGCATGAGCGCGGATACTGGCCGGCCACGATTCAGCCAGAGCCGCCGGCTCGCCATCGTCCTTGGGCTGAACATCGCCCTGATCGGCGGACTCGTCACTGTCGGCGTCACAGCCGGCTCCGTGAGCGTGCTCGCCGCGGCAGGAGACACCCTGGCCGACTCAATCGCATTGGCCCTCGGGCTGATCGCGGTGGCCCTGCGCGACCGCAACACGGAGCATCCCGGCGCCAATAAGCCGATCGCGATCGTGGCTCTCATCAACGCCATGATTCTCATTGCGGTCACCATCGGTGTCGTGAGCGAAGCGATCGTGAGACTGCGCGAAGGCTCTCCCGCGGTTCTCGGACTCCCGATGGCTATCGTCAGCCTGATCACCCTCGCCGTGATGATTACCGGCGCGCTCGTGCTCGGCTTTTCTGCGCATCGCGAAGACATCCACATGAAATCAGTACTCATCGACACACTTGCTGATGCCGCCGCAGCGGCCGGAGTACTCGTGGCCGGCACCATCATCTGGCTCACCGGTGGGCTCTACTGGCTCGATCCGGTCATCGCACTCGTCCTTGCCGCCGTGATTGGCTACGCAGGAATCCGGCTGGCCATCCAAGCGATCGCCGCGATGCGCGGAGCCGATATCGACTTCGATAATGATTGAGACCAGCGGGGTCTGGCATCGCAAAAGCTTCGTCACCGAACAGGTTGACGACGGCTTCCGGATGGCACCGTGGCCGTGGCCAGCAGAGGAGCCTTCACCCGCGCGACAGTGGGGCGCGAATAGTGCGGGCCTAAATTCGACAGTACTGATGCAGACTCTGGCACACACTGTTTAACTGGGAGCATGGCGGCAACCTGTGTGTACACAATCGGGCATTCGACTCATCCGATCGATGAGTTTGTTGGCATGCTGAGGGCAAACGGCATCGGACGGCTCATCGATGTGCGCACCGTTCCGGGGTCTCGACACAACCCTCAGTTCGGGGAAAGCGAACTGGCCAAAAGTATGCCGGACGCCGGAATCGACTATCAGCGGCTGACAGAGCTCGGCGGACTCCGGCACACCCCGGCCGGGCAGAAGACGATCAACGAAGCGTGGCGTAACACGAGTTTTCGCAGCTACGCCGATTACATGCAAACGACCGAGTTCGCCGACGCTATCGATGACCTGATTGGGTTGGCGAAGAAGCAAACAGTGGTGATCATGTGTGCTGAGGCTGTGCCGTGGCGGTGCCACCGATCGCTGATCGGAGATGCGCTATTGGCTCGCGGCCTGCAGGTTGCCGACATCATGAGCCTGACCTCGACCAAGCCGCACACCATGACCGGCTTCGCGAAAGTCGACGGTGACCGAGTCTGGTATCCGGCGGAAGAGTGACCAACGAGGGTACTAATCCGGATGGGGGACAGGATGGCGCATCGATTACGCTGGATGGATCCGGCAACTTGGCAGCGGCACTACGGCAGCGGAGGAAGGCGTCCTGATGACACGAGAGTTTTCTGTCGGCGATCACGTGCGCTGGAATTCCGAGGCTGGCCGAGTGCAGGGCACGATCACGAAAGTCCATACGAAAGACATGGAATTCAAGGGTCACACCCGCCACTGCAGTCCCGATGATCCGCAATACGAGATCAAGAGCGACACGACCGACCACGTGGCAATGCACAAGGGCGGCATACTGACGAAGATCTAGTGAGCAGCGAGAGTGCTTGACTCGTTCAGCGCAAAACAGTCACCAGCCAGGTCTCTCACTTGGTGCAGCGCCGTGCCACGCTCGACCTTTTCCAGCTCCACACCATAGCGTCGAGCGAATTCCTCGAGCTGTACGGGGCTGAGGTTGCGCCACCGATCCGTCTCCAGGTCACAGTTACGGGCGGCCCGGTTTGTAGGCTGAGACCGACGACTCGTCAGCCAACCAGTATCGCCAAGGGAAATTCGTCGCACTACCGCCTGGCCCGCTGACGCCAACGCGAGGTCCGGTCCGGTGGGGTAACACCAGACCGTCATCCGGGACGAAAAATTTCCACTGTCCGCCCAAAAGATCGTCACCGTCGTTTGCCAGGGTTGCCCCGAGGCTCTGGGCAACGCAACCAGGGCCCCGCGCCAAACTGGCATCAGGGAGAGGTGCCTTTCGCGGTCGGCTTTCTCGACGACTGCGCGCGACGTCGATGCCCTCCATCACCTCTCCCGCCCTGATGAGACAGCCGTACGGTTGCCCTGGTTGTCCGGCGACGAGATTCAGCGCGTGGTGCATCCCATAGGTGAAATAGCAGTAGAGGTGTCCGGCGGCGCCAAACATCGTCTTATTCCGATTCGTCTTTCCCCGATAGCTGTGCGCGCCGGGGTCGCGCTCACCCGCATACGCCTCGACCTCGGTAATTCGGATGGTCACCGTGCCATCGTCATCCGTGCGTTGAATGATGCAGCCGAGAATTTCGGGTGCGACATCGAGCACCTCACGGGCGAAAAACTCTCGATTCGCCGGGTGAAATCCATTCAGCATGCTCACTCAATCAGCCGTTCCGTCATGTTGCTTCGTCGACCGCCGGCGCGTCCCGCACCGTCACGATCGACGCGACCACCTGGTCGGCAGACACCTGCGCGCCCGGGAGCACCTGCAACACCACCGTACCTGCGACGGATGCCCGGAGTACATGTTCCATTTTCATCGCCTCAATGCTCAGTACCGGCGTGCCCGCCTCCACCTCGGTGCCGTCCTCCACGAAAATCGCAACCACAGCTCCCGGCATCGGGGAACGAAGCTCCGGGTTCGCTCCGGCCGCGCCCGCGGACTTCCGTTCATACCTAACGTCCGTGATGGTCCAGGACGCACCGCCGGAGGCAAGATACAGCCGATCGCCGTCGTGGGCGAACCGCAGCGTCACCGTCGAGTCACCGAACCGCACCCGTGCCGAGGCGCCCGTGAAGCTCACGCCCGCCCGCGTGGGCTCACCGCCGTCTACGGTGACGAGGGCGTCATCCGGCGTGCCGAGCACCCGCACCAGGGTGTGGCCCCCGTCCGGTCCGGTGGCCAGCCGGTATACGGATGCCGCAGCTCCCCCCAGACGCCACCCGGATCGCTGCTGCCATGGCCCGGCATCCGTCCCGGGGAAGCCGCGAGCGTGCACGATGAGCGCCGCCGCCGCGAAAACATCAGCGTCGACCGCACGGAATGAGAACCCGTCGAGGCGCCTCTCGATCAGCTCGGTGTCGAGAGCGCCAGCGACGACGTCGGGATCGGCAAGGAGCAGTGTGAGGAACTCGACGTTGTTGGTGACGCCGAGCGTCACCGTGTCGTTCAGGGCGGCCCGCAGCCGTTGCAGAGCGCCCGCCCGATCGGGAGCCCACGCGATGACCTTTGCGAGCATCGGATCGTAGTCGGAGGACACGACCAGACCCTCAATGAGGGCGCTGTCGACTCGAACACCCTGCCCCGCAGGGTG
>JAYTTG010000064.1:0-2549 GCA_043745175.1 Microbacteriaceae bacterium | reverse complement strand
CGGTTCCAGAGTGCGACCGTGTCGGGGCGCCCCGCACGCTCGGGTGCATAGGACCGCTCGTGGTGCCATTCGCCGTCCTGCAGCGCGACCGTGAAGATATAGGGAATCGAATGGTCGAGGGTCTCCCGGCTCGCAGTGGGATCGTACTTCTGCGGATCGTTTGCGCCGGATCCGATCACGAAGTGCGTGTGATGGCTCGTGTGGATGACGACTGAGGCTATCGTGTCGGCAGCGAGGTCGGGGTATTCGTTATGCAGCTTGCGGGCGAGGTCAATCCAGGCCTGTGCCTGATACTCCGCCGAATGCTCCTTGGTGTAGGTATCGAGGATGCCCCGTTTGGCCTCGCCCACCTCAGGCAGCGGAACTTCGTAGTGGGCATCCACGCCATCGAGAAGCCAGGCGATCACGCCGTCCTCGCCCTCATAGATTGGCGTCGGACTGGTTTGGCCGCGCATTGCACGGTCGACTGCTTCGATGGCGATCTTGCCGGCAAAGGCCGGGGCGTATGCCTTCCAGGTAGAGATCTCCCCCTTTCGCGATTGTCGCGTGGCGGTGGTGGTGTGCAGCGCCTGGCCGATCGACTGGAAGATCACTTCCGGTGAGAGGTGAAGCATCGTGCCGATTCCCGCGGCAGCCGACGGGCCGAGGTGCGCGACGTGATCGATCTTGTGAGCGTGCAGGGTGATGGCCTTCACGAGGTCGACCTGGATCTCATAGCCGGTGGCGATGCCGCGAACGAGGTCGGCGCCGGTGCAGCCCACGTGCTGGGCCACGGCAAGGATTGGCGGGATGTTATCGCCGGGGTGCGAATACTCGGCCGCGAGAAAGGTGTCGTGGTAATCGAGCTCGCGAACGGCGACGCCGTTGGCCCAGGCCGCCCACTCTGGACCGAAGCG
This sequence comes from Microbacteriaceae bacterium, assembly GCA_043745175.1. GTDB lineage: Bacteria > Actinomycetota > Actinomycetes > Actinomycetales > Microbacteriaceae > Lacisediminihabitans. The sequence goes on along the minus strand of JAYTTG010000064.1, from coordinate 1,653 downwards.
ACCCGGGATGCCGAAGACGGTCGATCCGGCAATGTAGGGGTGGTCCTCGGCCTGCGCCCGGGCGGCAACGGCCGGTCCCCGGGCGAGGGAGGCGGTGGCCACCGCCGCGTTGTCGATCAGCCGATTGATCACCATCTCGGCGACCTCTGGCATCACGCCCACCGGATCTGCGGCGACCTCGGCGATCCTCCAGGCCAGCTGATCTTCGCGAGCAAGGTTCTCAGAGCTCGGGTGGACACGTACGGAGTGAAGTTTCACAGTGATCCTTTCGGTGCGGCACTGGTCGTTGAGCTCGCCTGGTTCAAGAGGTCCGCCGGGAGACCCGTTTGGAGGTTTGCCATCTTCTGGATGTTTCGGAGGGCCTGGTGGAGGTGCACCTGCGTCGCGTGAGCAGCGAGCTCGGTATCCCGGGCGGCGATCGCCTGCACGATGAGAAGGTGCTCGGCAGCGGCGGCGGACAGTCGCGCGGGGTCGTCGACAGCGAGCCGACGAACGCGCACGAGATGAGTGCGCAGCGTCGCTAGCGCGGCGGCCAGGTAGGAATTGCCGACGGCGGTATCGATCGCATCGTCGAGTCGGGCGACGAGTCCGTAGTAGGCGTGGCGGGCCGGATCGTCGTGCTCGAGCAGCTCGTTGACGGCCGCGAACTCCCGCTCGAGCTGCTGGAACACCGCGGTGTCGCCGCGTCGGGCGGCCAGACGAGCTGCCTGCTCCTCGAGGGCCTGGCGCACCTCGAAGATCTCCCGGATGCTCGCGAGCGATAGATCAGTGACGACGAGGCCGCGACCGGATTGGGATGACACCAGGCCATCCGCCATCAATCGCGTGAGCGCCTCCCGCAAGGGGGTGCGCGAAACGCCGAGGCGGGTGGACTGCTCGACCTCGCCCAGCACGCTCCCCGGACGAAGCTCCCACTCCACGATCTCGGCGCGAAGGGTCTGGTACGCCCGATCGCTTGCCCGCTGACTGACTGCCATTGCTCCCCATTTTTCGTGCTTCTGTACACATTATGGCCCATACGGGGCCGATTTACCCATTTTGTGTCATACTTTATTCATATTCTGTATACATAGCCGGTGTTACGACTTCGATGGAGAGGTATTCCGTGAGTGAACCCAGCGCGTCCCCGGAGAGTTCCCGCAGCTACCGGCAGACATTTCAACGCAGCGTAGACGACCGCGAAGGATTCTGGCTCGAGGCGGCGCAGCTCGTGGACTGGGCGGTGGAGCCGACCACGGCCCTCGACAGCAGCGATGCCCCGCTCTACCGCTGGTTCGCCGGGGCCGAACTCAACACCTGCTTCAACGCGCTCGATCGGCATGTGCTGGCCGGGCGTGGAGAGACCACCGCGCTGATCTACGACTCCCCCGTGGTTGGCAAGAAAAAGAGTTACAGCTACGCCACTCTCCTCGACAAAGTCGCCCGGTTCGCCGGCGTACTCGGGGATGCCGGAGTCGCGAAGGGCGATCGGGTCATCATCTACATGCCGATGATGCCGCAGGCGATCGTTGCGATGCTGGCGTGCGCTCGACTCGGCGCGGTGCACTCCGTAGTCTTCGGCGGCTTCGCGGCGAAGGAACTCGCCGCCCGCATCGACGATGCCGCCCCGGTCGCGATTGTGACCGCCACCGGTGGCATCGAGCCGAACCGGGT
>JAYTTG010000063.1:0-2550 GCA_043745175.1 Microbacteriaceae bacterium | reverse complement strand
CGAGGCGTCCGGCGCCCCGGAGGCGGAACTCTGGCTCGGGGCGCACCCCGGATCGCCGAGCGTGATCCTCGATCCCACACAGACGGGTGGTGCGGCGGATCTCGCGGAGTGGATCGCGGCCGACCCAGAGACAACGCTCGGGCGGTTCGCGGCATCCGGTCGACTGCCGTTCCTGCTGAAGGTGCTCGCTGCCGCAACTCCGCTCTCGCTCCAGGCGCATCCGACTCTCGAGCAGGCGCGGGCCGGCTTCCAGCGGGAGAACGACCTGGGAATCGCTCTGGACGCGCCGGAGCGCAACTACAAGGACGCCTTTCCGAAGCCAGAGCTGATCTATGCGCTCTCGCCCGCCTTCGATGCGCTGTGTGGCTTCCGTCCATTGGACGAGGTGCAGGCGCTTCTGCGCGCGCTGATCGACGCGTCGCTCGGGGTGGAAGATCCGCAGCCACAGCCCCTGGAAGACCTGCTCGATTCCCTGTCGGGGACGGATGTCGCGCTGCCTGAGACCGTCGAATGGTTGATCGGTCGGCGCACCGGTGTCGCGACCCTCGTGTCGCTCGTCACGATGCTTGCGTCTCGCGGGGTAACCGGTTACGACGCCGAAATGGCGACGGTCTCGTCTCTGGCAGTGGAGTACCCGGGTGATCCGGGCATCCTGATCTCGCTGCTGCTCAATCGGGTCAGTCTCGCGGCGGGGGAGGCGCTCTACCTGCCGGCCGGCAACATCCACGCGTATCTGAGCGGGCTCGGAATCGAGCTCATGACTGCCTCGGACAACGTGCTACGCGGCGGCCTCACGCCGAAGCACATCGACGTGCCCGAGCTGCTCAGCGTGCTGGATTTCACGCCGGCCAAGGCTCCATACCTGCACTCGACCTCGCCGTCCGAGGGGGTCGCCGCCTTTAGGCCGGATGGTGCGGACTTCGAGCTGATTCGCATCGACGGCATGTTCCTCGACGCCTCGGCCGCGCTCACGGGGCCGGCGATCGCGTTATGTACCTCCGGCGAGGTGTCGATCTCCGGCGCTGCGTCATCCTCATCGCTGGCGCTCGGGGACGCCGTCTACATCACGCCGGATGAGGCGGGGTTGCGGTTCACCGGATCGGGCACCGTGTTCGTGGCGACGACGGGCGCTTAAGGACCGGGGCGCCACGCCGATCCTCCGCTGACCCCTCCCTAAATCGCAGGAGATTCGCCACGAAACACCGTTGCTCGCCGCCGAAAGAGGGTTTTGGTGGTGGATCTCCTGCGTTTTGGGGAAGCAGTTCGGGGGTGATTACCCCTTCCGGGAACGTGAGGAGGGACTGTGTCCCCGGATTGGGCCGCCGCGGCACCGGCGACGCGCCGGGATCGAGATGCTGCTCCGATGATGCCCATCGACACAATCGTCCGATGTTCTGGCTGGTTGCTGCGGAGGCGGGACCTGCTCACGCGCGGGTACACCGACGCCGTGATCCGCGCAGCGCTCGCCGACCACAGCATATTTAGGGTGTGGCAGGGCTGGTACTCAGTTCCGGATGCTTCGGGGCCAGCCGGCTGGGTGCCAGACACGATCGACGGATACGACTCGCCGGAATACAGGACGTGCGAATTTACTGGGTCGATCGTGCGGCATCCGCGGGATCGGTCTGGAGAGTCTCTCTCGGCGATGCTCTTTTGCAGGTGCTGAGTGACGAGCCCCGCGATATCGCCGTCGCCTGCGCGAGCCTGGTGATGCACATCGAAAAGTGGACCGACGGCAGGTTGGATGCCATTTTCGCTCGCGCACCCCACGACGTGCGCGTATGGCGAGTGCTGGTGAGCGCCCTTGACGAACAGCACGGCGACACCTTTTTCCGTCACTGGACGATGGACGCACTGCAGTTGGCCGTTCAGTAGGTGTCCCGCCGGGGTGTCGGTCGCCTCGACTTTCAGGTCGGGCGGCACACCTTCGTCGAAGTGGACGGTGGGCAACACGACCCGGGTTGGACGGCCACCGCGTCGGACTCGTGGGAGAAGGACCATGACCGGGACACCACAATGGCGATCGCGGGCGACCGGGTGCTGCGATTCACCTATCGGCAGCTGTTTGGCGACTTCACGTGGATACTGCTCGCCGTCTGTCGACGCCGAGCAGATGACCTTGCGCTCACCGCCATTCGCACCCGTCAGCCGCATCGGGTCGACGTACTTCGGGCGCGGGTTTGAGGCATCCTCTCCCGGGCGAGATAGCGGTCGCACGCCCAACGAAAACGCAGGAGATTCGCCACGAAACCCCGACGCCTACGGCCGGAGGGGCGTTTTGATGGCGAATGTCCTGCGTTTTGGTACGCGAGAGACGCAGACGCTACGCCGACACCCGCTGGCAGAACGCCCGCCGGTAGGCCGTTGGCGTGGTCTGAAGCACCCTAACGAAGTGGTGACGCATCACTGCGACGGCCCCAAAGCCGGTGTCGGCGGCGACCGTCTCAAGGCTCAGCTCGGTCTGTTCGAGTAACTGCTGCGCGCGAATGATCCGCTGCCGGTTGAGCCAGGCCGCGGGAGTTGTGCCCATGTCGGCGCGGAACCGACGGG
>JAYTTG010000062.1:0-2551 GCA_043745175.1 Microbacteriaceae bacterium | reverse complement strand
TTACCGCCGAGTGGATCGAGGCGTTCGGCCGGTGGGACAGCGCCGCCCTGTACAGGCGGCCGCAGGCGTCACGCTCCGGATGCTCGCTACTGTTGCTCCGTGACGGCCGGGGCGTCGGCTTTGTGCGCATCACCACGGACGCGCAGAGGGCGGAGCGGGAGTTCACCGTCATGTCGAGTGTCTGGGCAGCGCGTCCGGCGTCCTTCGCCATCGCCCGCCCTGTCGGGGTAGGGCACAGTTCGGGCCTTTCCTGGGTCGGCAGCGAGTCCGTGCCCAACTATCCGCTCGGGGCGGTGCGAAAGCCCGCAGTTCGCGAGCGGGTCGCGGCAGAGATCGCAGACATTCTTGACACGGCTCTCACGCGATCGGACTCGATACCGTTGGCATGGCGCGGCAGCCATGGCGATCTCTCCCCGTGGAACCTTCGCACGGAACTCACCGGTCGCGTGCGAGTGATCGACTGGGAGGACGCGGCGTTCGCTCCCGCAGGTGTTGACTCGCTCTACGGTGCTGTCACGGCTCATTTCACATTCGGCACACCGCTTCCGAGCAAAGCTGATGGCGCAGCTGCGGGTTGGATCGAGTCCGTCGTGGAAAAAAGACTTGCGCCCGACGAGGCACCCGACTCGCTGAACAATCGCATGCTCCAGATCGTTCGTGATCTTCCGGCGCAGCTCTAGGGAGCGGCCGTCACGGGTTCGCGCCTGGTGACCGGCAGTGGGTCGACCAGCTGGTACCGGGCGTATTCCCTTCGCCGGCTGGGGAACCGGGTGTCCCGCTCCAGTATCAGAGATATCGCAAGAAAAAGAATGAACGTCGTGCTCGATTCGATTACTCCGTTTTCGGTGAAACTGCGGATGATGAGCATGACCATCAGCGGGACCGTGAGAGCGCTCAGCCCGGGAGTTCGGACCGCCTCCACGGTGGTCCAGACCATCCACACCAACAGCAGAATCGTTCCGATAATCCCCGCTTGTGCGATCACCGACACCCAGCTGCTGTCGAGCACTTGCACGTCACGCCACCGCTGGTGCACCTCGACGGTCTTGGCCGCGAGACCGACACCGATCCATTTGTCCCAGGAGTTCCACGGGGTGGCCAGCACCGCCTCCCAGGCGACCGTGCGGGAGCTCAGTGTGGAAATCTGTTCGATTGTCTGGCCGCGCGACAGTAGGACGGAGATAGTGTTCGTGAAGGCGGCCAGTGCATAGGCGAACGGGGCGGCCGCGATGGTTGCGATGGCGGTGGAGGCTGCAAGGCGGCCGCCGCATACGAAGGCGAGGGCGACTCCCACGACAACGACGATCAGAGCGGTTCGCGAGCCGGTCGCGAATATTATGGCGATGTGGACGACCAGCAGCCCCACGTTCCATGGACGCAGGCCCCGCCGCACGATGTCCGCGGCAAGACCGATCACAGGCGGGGCAGCGAGGCCGGCGAGAACGTTCGGGTCCATCTGCGGGGTTCCACCCGCAAGTCGACCACCACTCAGCCCGTGTTGGAGGCCGGTGACGGCGGCGACGATGGCGACCGCTGACATCGCCGCGAGCAGGGCGGTCAGCACGGTTGTCGCCGGTGCCGAACTCACCACGACCGCGATCGTCGCGGCAACGAGCACGATCCGCACGGTGAGAACCACGGCGGTCGACGCGGTACCGGCCGCGAATGCGCCGTCGAGCGAGACGAGCACGATTCCCGCGAGTAGACAGAGGCTGCGCATTCCGATCGATCCTCGCGCCGGTGCGCGGATCATGAGCAGCAGTCCGGCGCCGAAGGAGATGACCCCCAAGACAGCTTTGCCTATTACGACGGGATCGATGCCACCGGCGTAGATGTCACCGACCCGCCATGGGACCACGCTCACGACCGTGAGCGTCATGACGGCAAATACTGACGCCCACCTCCTCCGGACGGAATTTACCGTCTCCGCCGAGGCCGTCACGGCTCCGGCGCGGCTTTAGGAGTCGCTCTGGGGGACTTGGTCGTCGTCGCCGCGGCTGGCTTTGCATTCCGGGTTCTCGATGTGGCTGAGGGTGTGGAGCGGGTCGTGGCGGAGGTACGCGGCTTGCGTGGAGTCGAGGGACGATGCGCTGGCGCTGGCGATACCGGCACTGAGTCCGCGGTCGTTGTTTCGACCGCAGGTATCTTCGCGGCTGGTCCGACCGGAATGGGTGCAGCGGGTTGTTGCGGCTCCGCCCGAGCGCTGGCGGTTGCAGGGAGGGCAAGATCATCCCATTTGCGCGACGGTGTGCGCGGCACCTCATTGAAGTCTCCGGGCAGCCACTCGGAGACGAGGTCGCTGCGTCTAAAGACAGGGACCCCTGTCATGATGATCCCGAGCGGGCGGATCTCCAGAAGTCGAAGACGAGCGAGAATGTGGGCGAGATCTGCAGCGCGGGTGCGACCCAGACAGACGAGTACGACGACGCCGTCCGCATACGGCGCGATGAGCTCAAGCGTCGCTGGCCGCGTTGTCGAGGTGAGCTGTGTCACGGTGAGGTCGAACTCCGCGACGAGCTGCCGGACGGTGCCCAGAACATTGTGCTCGGCA
>JAYTTG010000061.1:0-2555 GCA_043745175.1 Microbacteriaceae bacterium | reverse complement strand
CGGCACCGCCGGTGATCAATACCGTGGTCATAGCGTCTCCCTGGCCAGAACGGCGTCGACCGCCGCCGGGTCGATGCTCTGCCGAGGACTGTACTCCTCGGGACGCGCGCGGATGATGGTCTCGATCGCCGCGACAATGCGCGGCTGGGCTTCGGTGAGGCGCTGCAGCACGAGATGATGGCTCACGGCATTCAGGTCAATCGTGCCGGGAACGGGTGCGAGACCGGCATCACTGTCGGTGACAAAAGACAGATTCACCGTGTCGATGTTGAGTTCGGCAGCGAGCGGCACCTCGGGATACATCGTCATGTTGACGGTGTGCGCACCAGCGGTGGCGAACCACAGCGACTCGGCACGGGTGGAGAATCGTGGTCCCTGGATCACGACGACGGTGCCGGAGGTCTTGATGTTCTCGCCGGCCAGCGCCAGCGCCGCGATGTCGTGGAGTTCGGGTGCGAAGGGATCGGCGGCGGCGAGGTGCTGCACCGAGCCCTGATCGAAGAAGGTGTCGGGGCGCCCACTCGTGCGATCGATGAACTGGTCGGTGAGCACGAGGGTTCCCGGCGGATAGTCCGCGGTCACGCCGCCCACCGCGGAAGAAGAGAGGATGACGCGCACACCGAGGCTGGCGAGAGCCCAGATGTTCGCGCGGTAATTGATGAGGTGCGGGGCGACCGAATGGTGGATGCCGTGTCGGGTGAGGAAGGCAGCACGACGCCCGCCGAGCTCGCCAAGAGTCACCTCGGTCGGTCCGTACGGTGTTTCGATACGGAGCGTTTCGCTGTGTGCCGGGTCGAACAGGGAGTAGAGCCCCGATCCCCCGATGACGGCGACGGTGACGGCTCTGCTGGGTGGGGGACTCATCTCTCCATTCTTCCAGCGTTCCCGCGACACAATTCCAATCGACTTGGTAGTTGTTGCGAGTTAAGGGGGCAAAAAGTCGCAACAACTACCAAGTCGATTGGGTGTGGACTATTCGAGCGGGCGTTTCCGATCATGCGGCACGATTCACGCATGACCCCACCGAGACCACTGCCTGATCCATTCGCGTCGGCGCCCTTCGCGAGTACCGAAGCGCGGGCCGCCGGGATATCGGCGTCGCGGCTGCGAGCATCCGATCTCCATGCGCCGATCCGCGGCGTCCGTGTACCCCAACCGGCCGAAGACTCCCTTTACGCACGGCTGTCGTCGTATCGGGTGCATATGGTGCACGGCGAATATTTCAGCCACGAGACCGCCGCTCGACTGTACGAGATTCCTCTTCCTCGAAAGCAGGAAAATAGACCAGAACTCCATGTGAGTGTTCACGCGCCCGCCTTTCCCCCGCGGGTTCGAGCGGTCATCGGTCATCGACTCTTCGTGCCGATTGCGCCTCGGATCCGAAAGGGTTTTCCCGTGGTCTCGCCCGCCCGCACCTGGACCCAGCTCGCTGCGATTCTCGGCCATGACGACCTCGTCGCGGCTGGCGACCACTTGGTGCGGCGCAAAAAACCGTTATGCACGATGGCTGAGCTGGCCTCTGCTGTCGCCTCGATGGGGCCAGCGCGGGGGGCGCGGGCGGCGCGCCGCGCCATTGTCGACATCCGTCCAGGAACCGATTCGCCGATGGAGACGCGGTTGCGGCTGCTGCTGATTGCGGCCGGACTGCCAGAGCCGGTCATCGGGAACACCATCAAAAATAGAGACGGGGACTTTGTCGCGACACCAGATCTCTGCTATCTGAGAGAGCGCATCGCGATCGAATACGAGGGCTCCATCCACCAGACTGACGCGCACGTGTTCGCCGAAGATATCGAGCGACGCGAGCTTCTCGAAGATGCCGGTTGGCTGGTTATTCGGGTGATCAAGGGGCATATTTTCGACAATCCACATTGGCTCGCCGAGCGGGTGCGTCGCGCGCTCCGCGAGCGTGCCAACCTCGCGCCGACGCCCTGACCGCCCTGACCGCTCTGACCGCTCTGACCGCCCTGTTCCGCAATCGACTTGGTAGTTGTTGCGGGATACGGCCACTCCAAAGTCGCAACAACTACCAAGTCGATCGGATGAGTGATACGCACATTGCGCCGAGAGCGAGACCGAACGGACGGGCGCTCCGCAGCAGCTACAGTCGTGTAGTGGCACATCTTCTGGGCGCCGAGTCCCTTCACCTCGAATATCCCACCCGTGTCATCTTCGACAGGCTCACGATCGGCCTCGATGAGGGCAACCGCATCGGCGTAGTCGGGCGCAACGGCGACGGCAAATCGACCCTGCTTCGCTTGCTCAGCGGGCGCATCGAACCAGACGCCGGCCGCGTGACCCGCCGCAACGGCGTGACGCTCGGGATGCTCGACCAGGCCGACCTGCTGCAGGAAGACCTCGTCGTCAAGGACGCCATCGTCGGAGACAAGGACGAGTACGAATGGGCGGGGGACGCCCGCATCCGCGATGTCATCGACGGCCTGCTACTCGACGTACCGTGGGAGGCCACCATCGGCGAACTCTCCGGAGGCCAGCGCCGCCGCGTCGCTCTCGCCAAACTGCTCGTGGGTGACTGGGACGTCATCTTCCTCGAC
>JAYTTG010000060.1:0-9450 GCA_043745175.1 Microbacteriaceae bacterium | reverse complement strand
ACGACCATGAGGATGATCGACAACGACGCTGCGGCAGGGTAATTGAGCAGCACCAGGAAGTTGCTTTCGATCACGTTTCCAATCATTGACGTACCGGTGCCACCGAGAAACTCTCGACTGGCATTCACGTAGTCGCCGGCCGCGGGAATGAAGGTGAGCAACACCCCCGAGACGATGCCGGGCATCGAGAGCGGGATGGTCACCGTGCGAAAGACAGTAAATGGATGCGCATAGAGGTCGCTTCCCGCTTCGAGATACCGGGTGTCGAGCCGCTCGAGTGCGGCGTACAGCGGAAGCGTCATGAACGGGATGAAGTTGTAGGTGAGCCCGAAGACGACGGCGACCGGGGTGCCGGTGACGTGAGCATCCGGAGCGAGCAATGAGAGCGCCTTGAGCCCCGTCACGAAGCCCGATTCGTCCGAGAGCAGCGACTTCCACGCCAGGGTGCGCAGCAGGAAGCTGATAAAAAACGGAGCGATCACGAGTACGAGCATCAGGTTCTGCAGGAGAGGCCAGGGGCGTGCCTTCACCCCGATGAAGTAGGCGAGTGGGTAGCTGAACAGCAGCGCGAAGACTGTCGCGAGCACCGCGTAGAAGAACGACCGCAGAATCTGGCCGCCGTACTGTGTGATGGAGGTGACGTAGTTCTGCCAGTCGAAGCCCGTCTGGTACTGGCCGATGTCGCCGAGAGCGGACGGCGACTGCAACGACGTGATCACCAGCGACACGAGCGGCACGAGAAAGAACAACACGAGATAGAGGATGCCCGGAAGCAACAACAACAGGGCGATGCGGCTCTTGCGCCGCGGGGCCTGTTCTTGCGCGGTACCCGTGGCGAATGCGGAGAATGCCATGGACTTATGCTCCCCTGAGCTCCGACATGAGCGACCGTTTTTTCTGCACGGCGATCGACGCGGTGTCCGTGTCCGCATCGAAACGCGGTTCGGCAGGAGCTTCGTCTTCAAGGCCGAACCCGTGCTCGACGTTCCAGGAGACCCAGGCCTCCGCGCCCTCGGTGACCGACGGCCCCGCCCCGGTGTTCTGCACGAACACGACGACGGATCCGAGCCCGGGAATCGCGATGATGTACTGGGTGCTCACGCCGCTGAACGAGACGTCGATCACCCGCCCCGGACCGAGCGTGTTGGTGCCGGCAGCCGACCCTGGCTCGGCCAGGTGAAGGGTGAGCTTCTCCGGCCGAACCCCGACGGTTACATGACCCGAGTGACGCTGCGCGCGCGACTTCGGTACGACGATCTTGCAGCCCTCGATGTCGACGGAGATGCTGTCGGCGGTGGTGCCGGCCACCGGGCCGGTGAAGAGATTCGACTGGCCGAGGAAGTTGGCCACGAATGCCGTGCGGGGGAGCTCATAGAGCACTTCGGGTGACCCGAGCTGCTCGATGCGACCCTTATTCATCACCGCGACGGTGTCGGCCATGGTCATGGCCTCCTCCTGGTCGTGGGTGACGTGGAGGAAAGTGAGGCCGACCTCCTCCTGGATCGACTTGAGCTCGAGCTGCATCTGGCGGCGGAGCTTGAGGTCGAGCGCGCCGAGCGGTTCATCGAGCAGAAGGAGGGCCGGTCGGTTGACGATCGCACGCGCGAGGGCCACACGCTGCTGCTGCCCACCGGAGAGTTGCGAGGGGCGACGTGCGGCGAGATGGTCGAGCTCGACCAGCCGCAGCGCTTCATGCGCCTTGGTCGAGGCATCCGCGATTTTGCGGCGTCGGAGGCCGAATGACACGTTGTCGATGATCGACATGTGCGGAAAGAGCGCATAACTCTGGAACACGGTGTTCACCGGCCGCTGGAACGACTTGGTGTCCGTGACGTCCTTACCCCCGATGAGGATGCGACCGGCGGTGGCCTCCTCGAGCCCCGCGACGAGACGCAGAGTGGTGGTCTTGCCGCACCCGGATGGCCCGAGCAGAGCGAAAAACGATCCGGCCGGAATCACCAGATTCATCTCTTCGATCGCGGTGAAACCAGGAAACCGTTTCTGGATGCCGACCAGCTCGAGGTCAGCGCCAGACTCGGCGAACGCCCCCGAGGCCATCAAGATCCCAAAAGTACGGCCTGGAAAGCGGCGCCGAATTTGCTTTCCTCCGCACCGGTGAGAGTACGGAAGACTTTCACACTCGACAGTGTCTTCTCATCGGGGAAGATCAGCTGGTTGTCGGCGAGGGCGGGATCGATGGCCTGCATCGCCTCCTTCGCACCGACCACCGGGGTGATGTAGTTGACCCAGGCGGCCACCTGAGCGGCGATTTCCGGCTGGTAGTAGTAGTTGATGAGTTCTTCCGAGTCAGACTTTTTCGGAGAGCCGATCGGGATGACGAAGTTGTCGTTCCATAGAGAGCCGCCGGCTTCCGGAATGGCGAACTCCCACTTGTCGTCGGCTCGGCCATTCTTGGTGGCGTTTTCGGCATTGAGCCCCGTGATGTCGCCAGACCAGCAGATCGCGGCGAGCGTGTCCTCGCTCTTCAGATCTTCCGTGTAGGCATTGCCCTTGATGTTACGGATTTGCCCGTCACTGACCTGCTTGCGAAATACGTCGATCGCATTATCGAATTTGGCATCTGCCCATTTGCTTGAGATGTCCACTCCAGCCTGCGCCATGATGAGGCCAATCGTGTCGCGCATCTCCGACAGCACCCCGACGCGCCCCTTGAGGGACTTGTCCCACAGGTCGTTGACCGACTTCAGGCCGCCGGGCACCTTGTCCTTGTTCCAGCAGATACCGGCGAAACCGCCCTGCCAGGGCAATGACTTCTTGCGACCGGGGTCGAAATCGACATTCTGGAGCGACGGTGTCAGGTTCTTGGCGTTCGGGATCTTCGAGAGATCGAAGTTCTGCACATAGCCGAGCTTGATGAGCCGGCTGACCATCCAGTCAGTAAGGCAGACCAGGTCTGCCCCGATGTCCTGGCCAAGTGCGAGCTGATCCTTGACCTTGCCGTAGTAGGTGTTGTTGTCATCGACCGCGACGTCGTACTTGACGGTAATCCCAGACTGCTTCTCGAAAGCGTCGAGCGTCGGGTGATTCTTGGCGTCCTTAGCCTCGTCGAGGTAGAGCGCCCAGTTGTCCCATTTGATGTTCTTGCTGCTACTTGATTTGTCGATCGCGGCGGTGGGCTTCCCCGCTGTTCCTCCGGTCGAGCAGGCGGCGAGCGACAGAGCCGCGGCCCCGATACCCGCGCCAGTGAGCACATTGCGACGGGTGAGGGAGGCGCTGCGCGCCTCACGAATCAAGCGTTGGACCATCGGATCCGTGGGAATTGAGCGGGTCATTGAGATACGACTCCTTCACGACTTCGGCTTTCGGGGACATCGGCGAACCCGTTGGTTGATACTTACACAGGACACCACCCGAGTGCACTCAAAAAGGAGCAAATCAACCATCTTGAAACACAATCTTCACGAAATCAGTACCTTGACGGATGATTTCGTTGCGGAATCACGCGTCTCACGCCGCTACGCTGGGGGTGCGCGAACCCTCGATTCGAGGAGCGCGCTCGCCACAGCGCTGTGGCACCATTGCACCGCCGATCACGCAGGAGTGTCATGAGAGTCGCCGTTCCGTCCGAGATTAAGAACAACGAGTTCCGGGTGGCGATAACGCCAGCGGGGGTACATGACCTCGTTGCCAACGGCCATGAGGTGATCGTGCAAAGCGGTGCAGGACTCGGGTCATCCATCCCGGACGACGCGTACGTCGATGCGGGCGCGGCGATCAGCCCGGATGCGACATCCACCTGGGCTGCGGCCGACCTCCTCCTCAAGGTGAAGGAGCCGGTGGAGAGCGAGTATCGCTACTTCCGTGACAATCTCCTCCTTTTCACCTATCTGCACCTCGCCGCGGAACGATGCCTCACTGACGAATTGCTCACGAGCGGCGTCACCGGCATTGCTTATGAGACCGTGCAATTGCCCTCCCGCTCGCTGCCTCTCCTGGCGCCGATGAGCGAAGTCGCCGGTCGGCTCGCTCCGATTGTCGGCGCGAATGCGATGCTCAAGCCCAACGGTGGCCCCGGCCTGCTCGTTCCCGGAGTTCCCGGCACGCACCCCGCCACCATAGTCGTGCTCGGTGGCGGTGTGGCCGGCACGAATGCGCTGTCTGTTGCCGTCGGCCTCGGTGCCGAAGTCACGGTACTCGACACCAACCTCCAGCGTCTTCGCGAGCTGGACGCCCTGTACGCCGGCCGAGTCAAGACCATCGCGTCCAACTCCTTCGAGATCGATCGAGCATGCGTCTCCGCCGACATGGTCATTGGATCCGTTCTCGTGCCGGGCGCCAAGGCCCCGAAGCTGGTGAGCAATGAACTCGTGTCGCGGATGAAGCCGGGCAGCGTGCTCGTGGACATCGCGGTGGACCAGGGCGGATGCTTCGCCGATTCGCACGCGACCACTCACGCCGACCCCACCTTCACCGTGCACGGCTCGCTGTTCTACTGCGTCGGCAATATGCCCGGCGCTGTGCCGAACACCTCCACCTATGCCCTCACGAACGCCACCCTTCCCTACGTGCGAGCCATCGCCAACAACGGGTGGGTCGGCGCGTTGCGCACCGACCCGTCGCTCGCCCTCGGCCTCAATACCCATGCCGGTGAGATCATCAGCGAGCCGGTCGCCGCTGCCCACGGCCTCGGCTTCCGCACGCTCGCGAGCGTGCTGGCCTAGGCACGTTGCGAGGCCAGTCTAGCGTCAGGCGGATGGTGCCAGCATCCGCCTGACCGAGCCGTCCGGCTCGAGCGCCCAGCACTGGTCAGCGCCAGCCCGGATCGGCGGAGGGAGCGTTCTTCGGCCGCTGATCGCGCGGAACTCGGCGACGCTGCACCGGTCGAACACGATAAGCGCGCCTGAACGAAGGGCACCGAGTGCCGCCCAGTTGGCCTGCCACCCGTCCGGGTCGCCCACAACTACATCGGGCCTGTGGGCATCCACAACTTCGAGCACACCGACGCTCATCCGGGATGCCGGTAGCCCTGGCGCGGGGAGGTGGCGCACCTCAGCGACCGGCACGTCGAACGCACGGAGCCGTCTCGTGAACTCGGCGACCCGGGTGGTCACGACGATTACGGAGTCGTAAACCGCGAGGTCGAACGGGCTGACCGCGGGCGACGCCGAACCTGCGGAGTTCGGCTGGACAGGCGATCGCAGCGCGACCTGGATTCGCGATCCTCTCCATTCGCCCGCGCCGGGCGGAGCATCCGTGGTGAATCCCGTTGCGCTGCCGCCCGCCATGAGATGGTCCTGGCGCGAACCGAGGCGCAGGATGATCCGCTCATCGCACAGTGAGGCGAGGGTGTGCAGTGCGGGCGAAATCCGCCGAACCGACAGTCCGAGCTGCAACCCCACCACCGAGCCGTCGCGAGCGAGTTCCACCAGTCGATCGACGAAGCTCCGCTGGTATTCCTCACCGAAGCGCCCGATAAGCGCATCCACGTCGTCCGCGAGTAACAACCGTGGACCGAGGACTCCCGCACGCACTCGGCCGAGCGCGATCTCGACTGCGTCCCAGGCCTCGTCGGGTGTCGCGGGAAGCCGGTCAACACCTGATGCTGCGGCCAGGGTAGCGAACAACTCACTCTTGCCCGACCCTTGGGCTCCGATAACGAGCAGGCTGCCCCGCTGGGATGGTTCGTAGCGGGCCGTCTCCTGGCGCTGTTCCTCCGGCAGATCGACACGGGCAAAGGGGATACCACTGCCCGTGCAGTCAAGAGTCGACAGCAGCACCACCGGCGCAAGATCATCGCACCAGGGACGGCGGATTTCTCGCGCAGCGAGCGGGTACCGCTCGATCACGAGACGCGCGTCGTCGTCGGTTGCGCGGGCCACCCGCACCAGTCGCGCCGTGTCACCACCGATCGCGATCCAGGCTCGGCCGGGGCGGGCGCCGGAGAGTTCGGCCGCCTGCGCCGTACCGAGCACCGCGACGCTGTCGGCACGATTGTTGACCCGCAGCGACAGCCGAAGAGTCGCATTCGCGAGTACTGCATCCCGGATCGCCCCGGCGGGTCGTTGCGTGCACAGCACCAGGTGGAGTCCGAGCGATCGACCGCGCGCCGCAAGGTCAGCGAAGAGCTCGTGCAGCTGGGGGTAGTCGGCGGCCATTGCGGCGAACTCGTCAACGACGATCACGAGGCGGGGCAGATCGACACCGGGGTCATCGATTGACCGGGCACCGGCCACGGCGATTATCCGCTCACGAAAGCGCAGCTCGGCACGTAAGCTGAGCATCGCTCGGTGAGCGGTCCGTTCGTCGAGGTCTGTCACGATCCCGACCACATGCGGAAGGGCGCGGATAGAGCCGAACGAGGCCCCGCCTTTGAAATCCACGAGCAGGAAATTCACCGCCGAGGGAGGGTGCGCGCGCGCCATCGCGAGCACCCAGCTCACGAGCAGCTCGCTCTTGCCGCTGCCGGTCGTACCTCCGACGACGGCGTGAGGCCCCTGCGCCACGATGTCGACCGTGACTCCTGCACCGTCGTCATTCGACCGAGCGAAAACGCAGGCCAGCGACCCCGGGATCACCGACGGCATCGTTGGCAGGGGCAAAGAGGAGAAATCCTGCTCTCCGACCTCGTCCGAATCGGCGGGCTCCTGCCCGAGAATCGTGGCCGATTTCGCGAGAAACCGCCCGAGTTCCCTGGCCTGCTCGGCGGAGACGAACTCGACCGCAACCACCAGTGGGAGCGGTGCGAGCCCCGTATCGTCGGGACAGCGGATCACCCGTGCGGTGCATCCAGCACCCACCTCTATGACGACCCGGCACTCGACCGGCAGGTCTTCCAGGCGTGCAGCAACAGCGACCACTCCGGTCTCACCGTCAGACGTCCAAGTCACCGAGGTGCTTCCGTGTCCGGGTGACGACTCCACGAATCGATGCGGGAGGTTCTCCACCCAACGGTGCGCTGCCTCTCCCCCAAGTTGAAAAGTGGTCGATTGCGGCGACAATTGGCCACCGAGCTGCATGAGGATGCCGCGGGCAACGGCCTCCGCGAGAGCGCCCGGTCCGTAGAGCCCGAGGCCGAGCCGGGCATCCGTCACTATCGGCACACCATCGATCGTTGACGCTGTATCGAGCAGCCGATCCAACTCGTGCCAAACGGGGTCCGCCGTTTCTCCCTGCGCCATCGGCAGAACGTCACACTGCGCTGTGCTCGCCGTGCGACCGAGGCCCAGCCGTACCGGTACGCCCGCCGCCGCCGAAGTACGCCACCGCTCTGGATCGTGAATCGACCGAACAGTGAGACCGACAGCTCCCGGCGTGGCGCGGAGAAGACTCTCGCGCTCTCCCGAATGAAATCGTTCGATAGCAACCCGTGCCATCCTGATCTCACGGTCGAAGCGAGCGGACTCTCGTCGTGCTGTTCGCCGGGACTGGATGCGGGCGTCTGCCACACTGGCGATGGCGACGAGCGGTCCGAGAAGTGCGAAGACAAGCGCGAACGGTGACCGAGTGAGTGCCCAGATCAGCACCGACCCGATCACCGGTGCGAGCACAGCGATGACCGGAAAGCTATGAGCGCGGGCGACCTCGGGTACTCGCGGGATCGCTATCGAGCGTGAGCGTTGCGACGGTGCCACCGCGGCGGGCGGCGGGCGCTGGGGCGGGAACGGATCTCGGGAGAGCGATTCTGGCATTGCACAAGGAAACCAGTCCGGACGACCCTCATCGATCGCCCCGCACGATCTCGGGACAGTCGGTCCCGCGCCCCGGCGTCCGAGGAGAGGTGCGACTCAACTCACAATGAAGAACTGCTCCCCGATGTCGACGCGGGTGCCGCGAGCGAGACGAAATCGCTTCTCGGGCTGGCATCGCACCGGTTCCGACTCGGGTTCACGCACAATCGTGCCGTTACCGGAAAAGCGATCCATGATCCAGAATCGACCGGCTTCCTGGCCGAATTGGAGATGCACCTTGGAGACCGATCGGCTCGGATCGAGCACGCGAACGAGCTGATCGAAGTATTCTCCCGGCTCGGATCGCGGATTCCGCCCAATGAGCCCACTGCCGTAGACAGTGAAACTCTCGCCGGTGCTAAATTGCAACACGAATCGTTCGCCCGCGTGGCCAGCGCGGGAAATACGCGTGGCCTCGAGGTCGGCGGAATCGTCGAACGGTAGGTCAGTACTCGCGCGGGGTTGTGAGGGCGGCCCGGTCCTCGGAGGCACCGGCGGCGGCACAAGTTCGCTCGGCAAGACCGGCGGCGCGCTTGGGGACCCCAGGGGCACCTCGATGACCCCCGGAGCATCCAATTGCTCCGCAGGTGGGAAGTCAGGCAGCCGATCGACGAGTGGTATCGGAGACGGTCGCGCTGCCGGCACGCGCGGAGGAGCCAACTCGATGATGGCGGTGTCACGAGAACGGCCAAAGTCCTCGCTTGCAGCGCGGGAGACGAAACCGCACTCTCCGCAGAAGATATCGTCTTCCGACATGGGAGACCCGCACTGCTCACAGACGACGGTCGCGGCGCCATCGGACCTCGGGGTGACGAGCGGCGGAACCGGATACTCCGCCGTCGGCCGGAGCGGAGACTGCTCGTAGCCGAGCGTCTGTCGCTGCTCGATCGACGGAGGAGGCGCAGACGCCAGCCCGACAGAAATCACCGGCGCACCGGTGGCCGCTCGACCGCATTCCCCGCAGAAAAGTGCGCCGGGTGGCAATACGGTCCCGCAGTACGTGCACGTCATTTCTCTCGGACCCTCCCCCGGTTCACCCATTCGACTATCGCCTGAACAGTCTCTTGACACTATATCCACCGAGTGATCGTAGGGAGATCGCCGACCGGATGCGCTCCCAGCGGGTCCGACCGTCTTTCATCGACTCGCGGAGGTCGGTGACCGCACGCCACACCTGATCGGCCTCGTCATCCCGTGGCTCCTCGGGCGAGAACACCGCTCGATCGGCGACCGCGGCGAGAACGAGCGACTGCACGCCGCCGACGGTCGCGGCGACTTCGGTGCGCGTGGGTGAGATCGGCGGGTCGAATCCGTGGTCTACGACCGCGTCTTCGAACTCCTGCCAGCCACCGCTGATCCGCAGGATGGCTGTCGGTGCGCGGCGCCTGAGCATTCGTCGTCGCACCTTCGCGACCACGATCGCCAGGAATGGCGCGAGCACGATGGCCACACCAAGTAGGACCCAACCCAAAACCTGGAGCACGGCGAGAAGCACGAGCAGCAGTGGGTTGTCCAGGGGCGGCGCGTCCTGGGGGCTGTCCTGCGGCAACTGGTTATCGGGTTGGACGCGGTTGTCGGCTGGGGGCTGCACCGGCGACTGCGGTCGCGCAACCGAGGCGGGGTCCTTCGGTATTTCCGGGGGGATGTTGCGCACCGGTGGTGTCGGATCAATCGTGACCCAGCCGAATTGCGCCGTGTCGACCTCGATCCAGGCGGAGATGTCTTTGCCGAGCACCTCAGTGGGGCCCTGGGTGTTCACCTC
>JAYTTG010000059.1:0-2566 GCA_043745175.1 Microbacteriaceae bacterium | reverse complement strand
ATGTAGAAGTCGACCGCCCGCACAGACTCGATGACGTCGGCCACCGCATCCTTGCTCAGCAGCATGCCGCCGATGGCGCTCTGCTCGGCGAGGAGGTCATAGGGCGGGGTGCGGTCGGAACCGCGCTGGCCCGATTCGCGCAGGCCTGATTCGCGCTGGCCCGATTCGCGCAGGCCTGAATCGCGCAGTGTTCCGTCGCCCTGGTTCGGCGCAAGACCCAGGTGGGCTATCGACATCGTTCGCGCCACTCTCTCTTCTCGCTCACTGTGCTTTCAGTTCTACCGAAAGCATCCGACATCCACCCCCGGGAGTCGGCGCGTCACCCGATCGCTCGCGAGGCACTGCTACACACTAGGGATGCACTCCGAGGTCGGCAAGCCCGCGTCCGTGACCGCACGCTCAGCCTGTGGATAAAAGTGTGAGTAGATCGGGTGAAACGCCGTGCGTCGTGTGAACAACCTGTGGAATTTGCTGTGCATAACTATCGGATTTCAACCAATATTGTCTGCCTGACCAGCGGTTTATCCGACTTCATTCAATGTGTAAAAACATGTTTAGAGTGCCGGTTGAGGGTTGGGAACACCGGACGAGTGGTTGTGTACAACGGAGCCTGTCACAGTGCGCAGTTGGTCAGTGAATTGACACGCAAAGAGGGGGTAGCAGAAGACAATTGCCTTCTGCTACCCCCTCCGGGACAGCGTTGCTACCGTGTTGTGGCAGTGCTACTTTGCGGCGATCACCGCGAGCGTGATCGTGGCGACGAGATCGTCACGAAGACGCACGGTGGCCTCGTGCTGGCCCGTGGCCTTGATCGGGGAGGTGATCTCGATCTTGCGCTTATCCACGGCACCGAGCCCAGCAGCTGCTACGGCTTCGGCGACATCCGTCGTCTTCACCGAGCCGAACAGGCGTCCCCCCTCGCCAGCCTTGACGGTCAGCCTGACGGTGGTGGCTTCGAGCTTCGCCTTGAGGTCCTGGGCTTCTTCGATCGTGGCGTGCTCGCGGGCGACGCGGGCGGCCTTGATAGACTCGACCTGCTTCTCACCGCCACGGGTCCACGCAACTGCGAAGCCCTGGGGAATGAGGAAGTTGCGACCGTAGCCGGTCTTGACGTCGATGACGTCTCCGGGGGCACCGAGGCCGGTGACCTCGTGCGTGAGGATCAATTTAGACATGTTCGCGACTCCTAACGGCCCGAGCCGGCATAGGGGAGAAGCGCCATCTCGCGCGCGTTTTTGACCGCGCGAGCGATGAGACGCTGTTCCTGCACCGAAACACCGGTGATACGACGGGCGCGGATCTTTCCGCGCTCCGAAATGAACTTACGGAGGGTTGCAACGTCCTTGTAGTCGATGACACCGACGCGAATGGACTTCGCCGGGGCGGCGGTCTTGCCGCCCTTGAGAGTGCGGAGGGGCTTACGGCGATCGCCGCTGCTCTTTCCAGCCATGGTGTGTACTTCTTTCTGAGATTTGGTGATCGAGTAGGTCGCTGAGCGACCGGAGTGAGATCGGCCTAGAAGGGCGTCTCGTCGTTGTAACTGCCGGGGGTGTTCCACACGTCGCCGCCTGCAGCACTTCCCGAAGAAGCCGACGCCGGAGCGGATGCCGCCCACGGTTCGTTGGCGCTCTGGCCGACGCGGGGTGCGCCGCCGCCAGTGCCGCCAGCGCCGCCCTCTCGGGAGGTGCGGGTGATCTGCGCGGTCGCATACCGGAGGCTAGGACCGATCTCATCAATCTCGAGCTCGATACTGGTGCGCTTTTCGCCCTCTTTGGTCTCGAAGGAGCGCTGCTTGAGTCTTCCGATCGCGATGACGCGAGAACCCTTGGTGAGGGATCCGGCCACCTGTTCGGCATACTCGCGCCAGACGCTCGCACGAAGGAAGAGCGCTTCGCCGTCTTTCCACTCGTTGCTTCCCCGATCGAGGGTGCGTGGAGTGGATGCGATGGTGAAGTTGGCAACCGCCAACCCGTTCTGCGTGTAGCGCAGCTCCGGGTCGCTCGTGAGGTTGCCCACCACGGTGATTACGGTTTCGCCAGCCATGGCTCAGTTACCCGCCGTGGTCTCGGCGTTCTCAGTTGTCTCGACGATGGGCGCTCCGACTACAGCGGGAGCGCCAGGCGTTGCCGTCGTTGCAGGCGCCGCTGCGACATCCGCTACCTTGGTTGCTGTCCCTGCAGAAGCGCTGGCTTTCGCGGGGGCGGCAGCCTTGCGGGCGGCCTTCTCTGCGGAGAGCTTTGCGGCCTCGGCAACCTGGGCAATAGCCTCCTCGGCGCGGAGCACCTTGGTGCGCATGACTGCTTCGCTGAGCTTCAGCTGGCGGTCGAGCTCGACGGTCGCGTCGGGGTTCGCTGTGAGGGCGACGACGGCGTAAATTCCTTCGGTCTTCTTGTTGATCTCGTAAGCCAGGCGCCGACGTCCCCAGACATCGACCTTGTCGATCGAACCACCATCGTTGCGGATGACATTGAGGAACTTATCGAGGCTCGGAGCCACGGTGCGCTCATCGATCTCTGGATCGAGAATTACCATTAGTTCGTACTGATGCATAACTAACCCACCTCCT
>JAYTTG010000058.1:0-2567 GCA_043745175.1 Microbacteriaceae bacterium | reverse complement strand
TGAAGTTGCGCCAGACCATCATCATCGGTTCCGGTCCTGCCGGCTACACCGCGGCGATCTATGCCGCAAGAGCCAACCTCCGCCCCCTGCTCATCGCGAGTTCGGTCGAGGCTGGTGGTGAACTCATGAAGACCACGGAGGTCGAGAACTACCCGGGGTTCCCCGAGGGCATCATGGGTCCGGATCTCATGGCCGCGTTCCAAGCGCAGGCCGAGCGATTCGGCACCGAGATTGTGCTCGACGACGTGACATCCCTCGACCTCAGCGGTGACGTCAAGACCGTCACCCTCGGCAACGGTGACGTTCACGAGGCCCTCTCCGTGATCTTCGCCACCGGCTCTGCCTACCGCAAGCTGGGACTGGATGATGAAGAGCGACTCAGTGGCCACGGTGTGTCGTGGTGCGCCACCTGCGACGGCTTCTTCTTTCGCAAGAAGACCATCGCGGTCGTGGGCGGGGGCGACTCGGCAATGGAAGAGGCCAACTTCCTCACGAAGTTCGCCGACAAGGTCTATGTAATCCACCGCAGCGACTCTCTCCGAGCCTCAAAAACAATGCAGGACCGTTCTTTTGAGAATCCTAGGATTGAGTTCCTTTACAACCAGACCGTCGAGCACATCTATGGTGACGCTGCGGTCACGGGTATCGGTCTGCGCAATACGGTGGACGGCTCGGAGTCGACCCTCGACCTCAGCGGACTGTTCATCGCGATCGGTGCCGACCCGCGCACGCACCTTGTGCACGGAATGGTTGACTTCACGGCGGATGGCACCATCGCGGTGGAGGGGCGCAGCTCTCGCACTAATCTCCCCGGAGTGTTCGCGGCGGGCGATGTGCTCGATCCCACCTACCGCCAAGCCGTCACGGCCGCCGGGTCCGGAACAGTTGCCGCTCTCGACGCCGAGCACTACCTGGCGTCGCTCCCAAAAGACCTGCTGGCGAAGGCGACGGCTGACGTCGAGCCCGCAACAGTATCGGCCTAAAAACTACCCTCACGAAAGAGAGAAACCAATGTCAACAGCGAAAGATGTGACCGACGCCAGCTTCCAGGTCGACGTACTCGACTCAGAGAAGCTCGTGCTCGTGGACTTCTGGGCCGAATGGTGCGGCCCGTGTCGCGCCGTCAGCCCGATCCTCGACCAGATCGCCGCCGAACATTCCGACAAGATTAAGCTCGTCAAGGTAAACGTCGACGACAACATGCAGATCGCGGCCAAGTACCAGATCACTTCGATCCCCGCCATGAAGCTGTTCAAGGGGGGCGAGGTCGTCAAGAGTGTCATTGGCGCCAAGCCGAAGCCCGCGCTCGAGGCAGACTTCGCTGAGTGGCTCAAGTAGCATCGCGTCTGAGGGAGCACCCCTCGGTTGCCGGTCCGTTCACCACAGGGTGAACGGACCTTTTGCTATAGCCCGACTATTCTTGAATCTTCACCTCACCGACCGACGCGGAACCCCATGACACACGATGGCACGAACGACGGCACGAATCTCGATCCCTGGTACGACCGGTACGCGGATCGTACCGCAGGCCTCAGCGCCTCTGAGGTGCGCGCACTGTTCGCCGTTGCCTCCCGCCCAGAGGTCGTCTCTCTCGCCGGGGGCATGCCGTTCGTGGCCGGGCTTCCGCCGGAGCTCATCGCGGGGGCCTTCGAACGGATGATGGCGACGCAGGGTCCACAAGCCCTTCAGTACAGTTCCGGGCAGGGCATCCCCGCACTGCGCGAGCAGATCCTCGAGGTGATGGCACTGGAAGGAATTCGCGCGAGCGTCGACGACGTTGTCGTCACCACCGGATCCCAGCACGCCCTCGAGCTTGTGACAAAACTGTTCATCAACCCCGGCGACGCTGTGCTAGCGGAGGGACCGAGCTACGTCACGGCCATGGTCGTGTTCAACTCGTTCCAGGCCGATATCACTCACGTTCCGATGGATGAGCACGGCTTAATCCCCGAGGCGCTTCGTCAGGCGATCTCACGCCTGAAGACCGCCGGTAAGACGATCAAGTTCCTGTACACGATCCCCTCGTTCAGTAATCCGGCCGGTGTGACGCTCACCTGGGAGCGCCGACTCGAGATCCTCGAGATCTGCAGGGGCAACGACATCCTCGTGCTCGAAGACAACCCCTACGGGTTGCTCTACTTTGATTCTCCCCCTCCGCAGGCGATGCGATCGGTCGATGAGGACGGAGTCGTGTACCTTGGCACCTTCTCGAAGACCCTCGCTCCCGGCTTCCGGGTGGGGTGGGCCCTCGCCCCGCACGCGATTCGCGAGAAGCTGATCCTCGCCAACGAAGCGGCCGTGCTCTCTCCGAGTTCATTCAGTCAGCTCATGATCTCTGAATATCTGGCCACTGCGGATTGGAAAGGCCAGATCAACACCTTCCGCGACATCTATCGCGATCGGCGGGACGCCATGTTAGCTGCTCTCGCCGAATACCTTCCGCAGCTTTCCTGGACGGTGCCCAACGGCGGCTTCTACGTGTGGGTTACCCTGCCCGACCACATGGACTCCAAGGCGATGCTCCCTCGCGCGGTCAAGGAGCTGGTGGCCTACACACCGGGTACAGC
>JAYTTG010000057.1:0-2570 GCA_043745175.1 Microbacteriaceae bacterium | reverse complement strand
GCGGAGTTGCGCCTGATGGGAATTCGCACGGTGATGATCACCGGCGACAACCCGCTCACCGCCAAGGCGATAGCCGCTGAAGCAGGGGTTGACGACTACCTGGCCGAGGCGACACCGGAAGACAAGCTCGCCCTGATCCGCCGGGAGCAGGAGGGCGGCAACCTCGTCGCCATGACCGGTGACGGTACCAACGATGCTCCCGCGCTTGCGCAGGCGGATGTCGGCGTGGCGATGAATACCGGAACCTCCGCCGCAAAAGAGGCGGGCAACATGGTCGACCTCGACTCCGACCCGACGAAACTCATCGATATCGTGCGGATCGGCAAGCAACTGCTGATCACCCGCGGATCACTGACAACCTTCTCGATTGCGAATGACGTGGCCAAATACTTCGCCATCATCCCGGCCATGTTCGCCGGCGTGTTCCCGGGTCTCGCAGTGCTCAACATCATGCAACTGCACTCTCCGGCCTCGGCGATCCTGTCCGCGGTGATCTTCAACGCGATCATCATCGTGATCCTGATCCCCTTGGCGCTGCGAGGGGTGAGCTACCGGGCGACATCCGCTTCTCGCATCCTCAGCCGTAACCTGCTGGTCTATGGCGTCGGCGGCATCGTCGCGCCGTTCATCGGCATCAAGCTGATCGACCTGCTCGTCACCCTCATTCCCGGCTTCTGATACACCTCTAACTGGAAAGTAGATAACAATCATGAGTTCACCAAGAACGGCGGTCCGCCAATACTGGGTGGCCATCCGTGCGATGTTGATATTCACAGTTGTGCTCGGTGTCGGCTACACAGCCGTGATCACCGGTATCGGCCAACTCGCCCTGCCCTACCAAGCCAACGGATCCGCGGTCACGGTCGGGGATGCGATGGTCGGCTCGGCGCTCATCGGGCAGGGGTTCACTGACAAGAAGGGCAATGCCCTGCCGCAATGGTTCCAGTCCCGCCCGTCAGCTGCAGGCAACGGATACGATGCCTCGGCTTCGAGCGGAAGCAACTACGGCCCCGAAAATGCCGACCTCATCAAGGCGGTGAAAGAACGGAAGGCAGCCATTGCAGGGCTCGACGGTGTGACCGGCTCCAGCATTCCTGCTGATGCCCTCACGGCATCCGGCTCGGGGCTCGACCCGCACATCAGCCCGGAATATGCCCTGCTGCAGGTGGACCGAATCGCCCGCGTGCGCACCCTGTCCGTTGCATCGGTCACGAAGCTCGTCAACGATCAGATCCAGGCACCAGACCTCGGGTACCTCGGCCAGTCGAGAGTCAATGTGCTCGAGTTGAATGTGGCCCTCGCGAAGATGAAGGGCTGATTCCCATGAAGAGAGGGCGGCTCCGAGTGCTGCTCGGCGCCGCTCCTGGCGTCGGCAAGACCTACACGATGCTGGAAGAAGGAGCACGTCTTCGGGACGAGGGACGCGACGTTGTCGTCGCCGTTGTGGAAACCCACGAGCGCAAAGCGACCGCTGCAGTGCTCAAGGATCTAGAGATCATTCCGCGCAAAAAGACCGAGCATCGCGGGATCTCTCTCGCGGAGATGGATCTGGACGCGGTGATCGCCCGACGACCCGATGTGGCTCTCGTGGATGAGTTGGCACACACGAATGCCCCTGGCTCGCAGAATGACAAGCGCTGGCAGGACGTGGAAGCTCTTCTCGACGCGGGAATCAACGTCATGTCCACCGTCAATGTTCAACACATCGAATCATTGAGCGACGTCGTCGAGCAGATCACGGGGGCGCCGCAGCGCGAAACCGTGCCCGACAAAATACTGCGTGCCGCGGATCAGATCGAAGTGGTAGACCTCGCCCCCCAAGCGCTTCGCGACAGACTTGCCGAGGGCAACGTCTATCCGGCCGTGCGCATTGATGCGGCGCTCTCCAACTATTTCCGACTCGGCAATCTCACCGCGCTGCGAGAGCTGACACTGCTCTGGTTGGCCGATGAGGTCGATAGCGCCCTCAAGAGCTATCGCAACGAGCACGGTATCGATAGCAAGTGGGAGGCACGCGAGCGCGTGGTGGTCGCTCTCACCGGTGGCCCGGAAGGGGAGACCCTGATCAAACGCGGAGCGCGAATCGCAGCCCGCTCCGCGGGTGGAGATCTCATCGCAGTGCACGTCACGAGCCACGACGGTCTGGCCGACGCCCACCCCGGTGCGCTCTCAGTGCAGCGCGCGCTGGCCGAGAAACTCGGCGGCACCTACCATCAGGTCATCGGCGACGACATCCCACGGTCACTCGTCGAGTTCGCGAAGGCGTCGAACGCCACCCAGCTCGTGATCGGGGTCAGCCGCCGCAGCCGTCTTGCCGCAGCGCTGACCGGACCTGGCATCGGTGCGACGGTTGTGAGGGAGTCCGGCCCCATCGATGTGCACATCGTCACCCATGCCGCGGCCGGTGGCGGATTTGCCCTTCCCCGCATTTCCGGCGCTCTCACTCTCAGACGGCGGATCATCGGATTCATTGTGGCGCTGGCCGCCGGTCCGCTCATCACCTGGCTGTTGGTGTCATTCCGTACGAGCGACACGATCACGAGCGACGTTCTCGCTTTTCAGTTGCTAGT
>JAYTTG010000056.1:0-2581 GCA_043745175.1 Microbacteriaceae bacterium | reverse complement strand
AGGGGAAGGTCAGGGGGAAGAAGTCACGCGACATATTCTTCCTCTTCTCCGCGCTGAAGGGTGATGATGCCTTCCGCCTCGAGGGTGCGGATCGCGCGGACAACCTCGGCACGGGCTTCTTCGACCTGGGTCATCCTCACCGGGCCCAGCGAGGCGATCTCGTCTTCGAGAATCTCGCGGTTGCGCTCGGAGATATTGGCCCTGACCACTTCGACCAGTGCCTCGTCCGAGCCCTTCATCGCCACTGCGAGGATGCTCGAGTCGATGCCACGGAGCACCTGCTGCACGTCCTTGCGGTCGAACTTCACCAGGTCGGCGAAGGTGAGCATGCGCGAGCGCACCTCTTCGGCGAGAATTGGGTCGAGTCCGTCGAGTCCGTCAAGCACGGCACGTTCGGTGGAGACATCCGCCCGATTGATGATGTCGACCACGGCCTGCACGCCGCCGACGATCTCCACGGTGTCGCGAGCCGTGACAACACTGCTCACCCGACCCTTCAGGGTGTCGGCGACAACGCGCACCGCTTCGGGGGTTGCCGTGCCCATCGTCGCGATTGCCTTCGCCACTTCGGTACGGAGGCCCTCCTCGAGGGCGGCGAACACCGGGGAAGCGTGGTCGGGCCGCAGGTGCGCGAGCACGAGGGCAATGGTCTGTGGCAGTTCGCCGTCGAGCAAAGTGAGAAGCTGGCCGGTCTCGGCGGTGTCGAGGAACTCGAAGGCCTTCCCGGCCATCGACGACGCCACCCGGTTCATTACGCCAGCGGCTTTCTCGGCCCCAAAGGAAGCCTCGAGCAGTCCCGCCGCGAACTCGCGCCCGCCGTGCGACTTACGTCCACCCTTCGTGGCGAGCTCGTGAAATTCGAGGATGGTGCGCTCAGACACGATCGTGTCGACCCGGCGCAATCGGATGATCTCGGCGGCGATCTCCTCGGCCTCGACCTCGGTGAATTGCTTCATGACCGCGGCCGCGCGCACCTGGTCCATGTTCATGAGCACCACGGCCACTTTCTGGGTGCCCGAGAGCGTCAGGGCGACCTCGCTCATGCCGGCTGCCGATCGTCCATGAGACCGCGCAGGATCTCCGCGGTGCGCTCGGGGTCGGTGGCAGCGAGCGCGTCGATCTCCGCGCGTTTGCGATCGGTGTCGCCCGGCTCGATGAGGGGCACCTGCGTGTAGGTGAGCGCGGCCGGCGGCTCGCTGCCGGTCAGTGCGATCGGCCTGGTCTGGTCGCTCATCATGGCGCGCAACTCGGCGAGTTCGGTCATTTCCTGCAGCTCGCGGTCTTCCTGGCTTCGGCTGCGGAAGCGGCGGAAGATCAGGAACATCGCGATGATGATCGGGAGGGCGATGGCGAGCGAGGTGACGGCGGTGCGGATGAGGCCGGCCGTGCGGTCGGCGCTATTCGCCGCCTCCGAGGCGGCTATCGCTTTCGCGGCATCCGCGGCTCCCGCCCGGTTGAAGGAGACGATCTCGATGGCCACCGAGTCACCGCGGGTCGTGTCGATACCGGCGGCGGCATTCACGAGCGAAATGAGGTTGGCCTTGTTGACCCCGGAGACCGCCTTGTTCACCGCGACGGAGACGGTCTGGCGCGTGATGGAACCGGCGGGGATGGTGGTCTGCTCGGTGATCTTGTTGATCGCGTTGTTCTTGGTGACTGAGATGGCACCGGTGGCGCCGGTGGCACCGGTGTTCGTTCCCGCGCTCGGGTTCGCAGCGGACGTGCCGCTCGGCACCGCGATGTTGTCGGGTCCCAGGATTCCCGCAGAGCCGTTGGAGCCGCTGGTGCGCCCCGTACCGTCGTTTTGCGCAGACTCGCTGAGAGCCGGGGCACCATCGGGAGTGGTGAATGTCTCGGCGGTGCGCTGACCCGAGTTCTGGCTCACGTCGGCGGCCACCACCACGGTGGCATTGCCCGGTCCCACCACCTTGTCGAGCATGGACTGCAACGAGCTGCGTACGCGCTCCTCATAGTCAGAAGCCCGCTTTGACCCGCTACCCGCAACGTCCACTCCCGCGGCGGAAAGCACGAGACCCTGGGCATCGACGACCGAGACATCGCTGGTCTTCATGCCGTCGATGGATGAGGAGGTGAGGTGAACGATCGCCTGTACCTGCTCGTCGTTGAGGGTTACGCCGTTATTGGTCGCGATGAAGACGGAGGCCGTTGGGTCGGTCTTCTCCGAGACGAACACGGTGTCCTTGGGAATGGCGAGCTGCACGGATGCCGTCTTGACGCCCTTCATCGCCTTGATCGTGTTCGCGAGCTCGCCCTCGATCGCCCGCTTGTAGGTCACGTTCTGTTGGAATTCGGATGCCGTGACGCCCATCTTGTCGAGCAGGGAGTAGCCGCCCGTCGACGAGGAGGGAAGGCCGGCAGCGGCGGCCTTGAGACGTTCGGCGTAGACGCTCTCTTCCGGTACCATGATCGTGCCGCCACCACCGGTGATCTGGTACTGCACGCCGTCGGCGCGCAGCTGCTCGACCAGGGTGTTCGCGTCGGTGCCGCTGAGGCCCGAGAAGAGCGGACTCAGCTGGGGGCGAGTGACCCAGAACGACAGCGCAGCGATGCCGAGCGCGAG
>JAYTTG010000055.1:0-2582 GCA_043745175.1 Microbacteriaceae bacterium | reverse complement strand
CTCATCATCGCTGAGGATGTGGATGGCGAGGCTCTCGCTACCCTCGTCGTCAACAAGATCCGCGGCATCTTCAAGTCCGTTGCCGTCAAGGCTCCGGGGTTCGGCGACCGTCGCAAGGCGCAGTTGCAGGACATCGCGATCCTCACCGGTGGACAGGTCATCTCCGAGGAGGTCGGCCTCAAGCTCGAGAACGCCACCCTCGACCTGCTCGGTCGCGCCCGCAAGGTCGTCGTCACCAAGGACGAGACCACGATCATCGAAGGCACCGGCGACACCGAAGCCATCGCCGGCCGCGTCAAGCAGATTCGTGCCGAGATCGAGAACACCGACTCCGACTACGACCGTGAGAAGCTCCAGGAGCGCCTCGCCAAGCTCGCCGGTGGAGTTGCCGTCATCAAGGCAGGAGCGGCGACCGAGGTCGAGCTCAAGGAGCGCAAGCACCGCATCGAGGACGCCGTTCGTAACGCGAAGGCTGCCGTCGAAGAGGGCATCGTTGCCGGTGGTGGCGTTGCGCTCATCCAGGCCGGCGCTGTTGCATTCGCATCCGAGGCCCTCACCGGCCTCACCGGAGACGAGGCCACTGGCGCGAACATCGTCAAGGTCGCCGTCGACGCACCGCTGAAGCAGATCGCGCTCAACGCCGGCCTCGAGGCTGGAGTTGTTGCCGAGAAGGTTCGTAACCTGCCGAGTGGTCACGGCCTCAATGCCGCGACCGGTGAGTACGTTGACATGCTGGCCGCCGGAATCAACGACCCGGTGAAGGTCACCCGCTCGGCGCTGCTCAACGCAGCGTCGATCGCGGGACTGTTCCTCACCACCGAGGTCGTCGTCGCTGACAAGCCCGAGAAGGCTGCGGCACCGATGGGCGACCCGTCGGGTGGCATGGACTTCTAAGTTCCACCTGCACAAACCCCAGAAGGCGGTCCCGAAAGGGGCCGCCTTCTGTCGTCCGTACGGTCTCGGCCGACT
The DNA here is from genome assembly GCA_043745175.1 of Microbacteriaceae bacterium. GTDB lineage: Bacteria > Actinomycetota > Actinomycetes > Actinomycetales > Microbacteriaceae > Lacisediminihabitans. The sequence continues at coordinate 1,613 of JAYTTG010000055.1, read as the reverse complement.
TCCGCAGCGCTGCAATCCCGCCCGCACGGTCACCGAAGAATCGGGCCGACTTGCGATCAGTGAGCGAACAGCCGCGTGTTCGCCGCTTCGATCTCGGCGTATTGCTGCCCGGCTTGGCCGAGCGCTGTTCCCATCGCAGCGAGCACTTCTTCCACACGTTGTTCGAGACTCTTCCACTCGATCACCGCGCCTTGGAAGGCGGAGGCTGCGGGCCCTGACCAGGACGCCTGCAGATTAGTGAGCTGGCCGTGCAACGCACCGACTTCGCCTTGAATGCGGCTGATGGTGCTCTTGGCTGCCGATGTCGCGCCAAGTACCGCTTCACTGTCCACCTGATAGCGAGTCATGTGTGCCTCCTCTGGTTCGCGTCCGGGCGCCGTCTGTGCCGGATCGAGAAGTCCGACGCTAGCTGCCACCGGCAAGCAGGACGCTGGTGTCAGCTGCGCTTGGGGGCAATGGGCGGCATGTAGCCATCGGGGAGGAGCGGAACGCTCACGCGGAAGGTCGCCCCACCCCCGGAGGTCTCTTGGACAGTCACCTCACCCCTGTGCGACGCGATAATGCCCGAGACGATTGCGAGACCCAGTCCACTGCCGCCCGTCTCTCGAGTGCGGGAAGAATCGGCGCGCCAGAACCTCTGGAAGATCTTCTCGCGAATCTGCGGAGGAATACCCTCTCCATGGTCGACGACCTCGAGCACACCAACCCGGTGTACGCGATCGACCGAGACGATGAGCTCGAGTGGGCTGTCGTCAGGGGTGAATCGCATCGCGTTTCCGATGAGGTTGGTGACCACCTGGCGGATTTTGTTCTCTTCCGCCAGCACTACCGCAGGTTGCTCAACGGCGTCCACCACCAGCGGCGCAATCTCGATCGGCACGGTGGTCGTCAGCTCACCGCGGGCCTGGCGGCGGCGCAGGCGGGCGAGTTGAGCTCCGGCGAAACGAATGGGGCCGGTCGCGGCTGGCGCGCCAGCCGAGGCAGCGGGATTACCGGGGGTGACCACGACCGGTGGGGCATCCGACGCCGGTGGAGAGGAGGAATTGGCCACGATGACGCTCACGGTGCGCTTGGGAGCGGATGCCATGGCGTCCAAGGCGGCGTCGTGTGCGATCGGCACGAGGTCGACGGGACCGAGCTGCAACGGCTTTGCCTCGTCGATACGCGCAAGTTCGAGTAGGTCGGAAACCAGTTCGCCCATGCGGATCGCCTCCTTCTCGATGCGTTCCATGGCCTGGGCCACATCTTCTGGCTTCTGCAGCGCGCCCATTCGATAGAGCTCGGCATAGCCTCGAACCGAGACGAGCGGAGTGCGCAACTCGTGGCTCGCATCGCCGACGAACCGGCGCATCTGGTCGATGGTGCGAGCGCGATCGGAGAAGGCCCGGTCGATGCGGTTCAGCATGGTGTTCAGCGAGCGGTTGAGCCGCCCGACCTCGGTGTTCGGGGTGGCACCCTGCAGTCGCTGGCTGAAGTCGCCGTCCGCAATCGCGGCCGCGGTGGCTTCAACCTCACGCAAAGGGGCGAAGGTGGAGGTGACGAGTAGCCGGGTGAGCGCGGCACCGAGCACGATCACCGCGAGCCCGAAGCCAAGGAAGATCACGAGGAACTGG
>JAYTTG010000054.1:0-2585 GCA_043745175.1 Microbacteriaceae bacterium | reverse complement strand
GGCCGACCAATGAAAAAAGCCCCGGAGAACCGGGGCTGCAGCGACCTGCGAAAGCTGGGGTACCTGGACTCGAACCAAGAACAAAAGAATCAGAATCTTCCGTGTTGCCAATTACACCATACCCCACAACGCCCGGGACGAACCCGAGCCGACTTGTCACTCTAACGTACAGGCGCGGGGTCGCCCAAATGCGGCGGCGAGCATTCGGCTGGGCATGACAGACTTTCTGCGATCTCTCCGCTACGAATCGAGCCAGCCACGCCTCCCATCCTGACCTTCCTCACGAGCTGGCGATTCGATCCGGTCTCGGTGAGCTTCATCCTCTTGGCCGCTGGCCTGTATGCGGCCGGCGTCCTGTCGTTGCGCCGACAAAAGGTTGCGTGGCCCCGCCTCCGCACCGTCTGGTTTTTCACGCTCGGGCTGGGATCGTTCGCCGTCGTGAACCTGGGGTTTCTCGGTGTCTGGAGCACCGATCTGCGCTGGGCATTCACGACCCGCATCGCGCTCATGCTCTTCGCCGTGCCCGGTCTGCTCAGTCTCGGTAGGCCGATCGCGCTTGCAAGGCTCGTGCTTGTCGGCTCCTCGCTGAAGACGGTGAATGCCCTGCTCCGGTCGTGGCCCGTGCGCTTGGCCGGTAACGCGGTCTTCGCCCCCCTGTTCGCCCTCGTCGCGTTCTCGGTGTTTCTCACGCCGATCGCCGGAAGCCTGCGCGAGAGCTCGGTTGCGGCTGGCATCCTCACCGTCGCGGTTCCCCTGATGGGTCTGTTAATGGTGCTGCCGATCGTCGAGAACACCACCCAGCGCACGAGCTTCTTCATCACGGTGGAGTTTCTCCTCGTCTTCGTCGAGCTCGTGATCGACGCGATTCCGGGAATCGTGCTGCGACTGAATAATCGCATCCTCGACGGGCTCGGTCAGGCTTCGGGTTCGCTTCCGGCCTGGTTTCCCTCGGCATACCACGACCAGCATCTCTCGGGCGATTTCTTGTGGTTCATCGCCGAGGTCGCGGACGTGCCCGTGCTCATCCTCATGTTCGTGCGCTGGTCACGCATCGACCGCTCGGAAGCCAAGGCGCTTGACGCGCTGACCGACGACGAGATGGATGCGCTGACGCGGGAGCACCTGCGAGGGCCTCGGGAGTAGCACGCGGTCATTGGACGATTGAGGGGCGACCCACTCGACCGGCAGCAGCAGTAGCAGGGCCGCCTACGGCCGAGCCCTCGATCATGGATCAGGAAAACCGGACGGATGCATCGGATCGCTGGTCAGCACGGCGGCGTGTCATCCGTATCTGCTGATCCGCGAACAGGATCGGCAATCTGGGTCAGCGGCCGGGGATGCCGATCAAATCACGATTGATCGCGGCAGCAGTGCGTGCACCCGCACCGGCAGCCACGATGAGCTGCTGCGGACCCGGCGCGGTGGAGTCGCCCGCGGCGTAGACGCCGGCGACGCTGGTTCGGCCATCGGCATCGGTTGTGAGGAGCCCCCAGCCGTCCGTTGCGAGGCCGAGCGAAGAAAGATAGCCGAGGGTCGCATCCCAATGCGGACGAACGAAGCCGCCCTCCACCGCAATAGAGGTTCCATTCGCCAGCCGCACTGCGGAGATGACGCCACGCTCACCGATAATATCGTCGATGACGCCACGCTCGACGCGCACCCCGCGCTCAGCCAACAGAGCCTCCTGGGCATCCGTGATGCGCCCGAGGTTATTCGTGAACACCGTGAGATTGCGGCTCCATTGGGCAATCAGCAGCGCGCGCGCGGCGAGATCGCTCGTCTCCCCGATGAGCGCGAGGCTCTGATCGCTGTACTCGTAACCATCACATTCGGCACAGCTAAACAATCCGAGGCCGTAGAACGAGCGGATGCTCGGCAGCGCCGGCAGCGTCTCCTTCAGTCCGGTCGCCACAAGCATCGCCGACGCCGTGACCGACCTGCTCGGGGAGCCGTTGATCCCCTTCGCTTCGACCGCAAATGCGCCAGCTACCCGAGCAACGGAAAGAACTGTCGCTTTCTGCACCTCGACCTCCGGGTACCGTTCCAATTCTTCGCGCGCGAGCCGACGGAGCTCGTGCGGCGCGATACCGTCGCGCGTGATGAAGCCCCAGGAGATCATCGTCGCTGCGTTACGAGGCCGGTTCGCATCGAGCAGAAGTACCCGGCGACGGGCGCGCGCAAGGTTCAGTGCTGCGCTCAACCCGGCGGGCCCGGCACCGACGATGGCAACGTCGTAGTGTTCCATCGGCTAAAGGGCGGCCGCGAGCCGGGTGAGTCGCACGAGCGTCGACTCCTTGCCGAGCAACTGCATCGTCTCGAACAGTGGCGGGCTGATTCGCTTGCCCGAGAGCGCCGTGCGCAGCGGACCAAAGGCGATGCGGGGCTTGAGTCCGCCGCCCTCGATGAGCTCGGCACGCAGCACCCGTTCAATCTCGGCATGCGACCAGTCAGTGACCTGCTCGAGCGCGCCGACCGCAGCAAAGAGACTCTCGGCCGAGCCTGCCGGGGGTGTGGCATCCGCGTCGACCTCGATGGAGTCATCCGCCGCGAAGAAGAATCCGAGCAGGGCTGGCGCCTCGCCGAGC
>JAYTTG010000053.1:0-2594 GCA_043745175.1 Microbacteriaceae bacterium | reverse complement strand
TGATGATCTCCGGTGCTCCGTCGCCGCTCATGCGAGACGTCCTTTCGGGGTTTCCAGGAGGCGCTGGTGGGCACGCGCAGACTGTTCGAGTTCGGTGTTGCTGGGAAGGATGTGGCCCATGCGGTCGCGCTTGGCCTCGAGGTACTGCTCGTTGAAGTCACCGACACCCACAACGAGTGGCACCTGCTCCGTCACGATGATTCCGCGGGCGCGCAACTGGCGAAGCTTCTCCGGATTGTTCGTGATCGCACGCACCTCACTCAGGCCGAGGTCTTCGAGGATCGCGACGGCCGCGCTGTAGTCTCGATCGTCGGCTGGGAAGCCAAGGGCGATATTCGCATCGAGGGTGTCGAGACCATCCTCCTGCAGGCGATAGGCCTTCAGTTTGTTAATGAGTCCAATGCCACGGCCCTCGTGTCCGCGCATGTAGATGACGACCCCGCCCTCGACCTGGATTCGGTCAAGCGCGGCATCCAGCTGGGGTCCGCACTCGCACTTGAGAGATCCGAAGACCTCGCCGGTGAGGCACTCGGAGTGCACCCGGATGAGGGCACCGTTCTGCGGGGCTCCGGAAATGATTGCGAGGTGGTCGGCCCCGGTCATCCGGTCCCGGTAAGCACGGAAGCGGAAGGATCCGTGGCGGGTGGGGATGGTCGTTTCCACCTCGAAGGTCACGCGCGAGGTCTCGGGGATCGGCACCGCCACAGGCACGGAGGTGTCGCAGTGCTGTGCCTGCAGGTATTCGATGAGCGACTCGATGGTAATGACCACGATGCCCTCACGCTGGCCAAGCTGGATGAGGCCGGGCAGGCGCATCATCTCACCGTCCTCCGCGACGATCTCCGAAATGGCCCCGACGGGGGTCAGCCCGGCGAGCTTGAGAAGGTCCACCGTCGCTTCGGTGTGGCCATCGCGCTCGCGAACGCCACCATCCCGGGCACGGAGCGGCATGATGTGGCCGGGCCGGTGCACGCTCGATGGCGTGGAGTCGAGGCTCGCAAGTACGCGCAGGGTATGGGCGCGGTCGGCGGCGCTGATACCGGTGCTGACCCGGTCCGCGGCGTCCACCGAAACTGTGTAGTTGGTGCCGCGCGGGTCTTCGTTGTTGACGACCATCATCGGCAGCTCAAGTCGGTCGGCGATCTCATTGGTCATGGGGGCGCAGATGAATCCCGAGGAAATGCGCACGAGCCACGCGAGCCATTCCTGGCTGGCGAACTCCGCAGCGAGCACGACGTCGCCCTCGTTCTCTCGGCCTTCGTCATCGACGACGATAATCGGTTTGCCTGCCCGCAGTTCTTCGAGGGCAGTGGGGATGTCGGCGAGACTCATGACTCGCTCCTTCCGGTTGTTGCTGCTGGTGACACCTCTGCAAGCCGTGCCACATGGCGGGCCAAGATGTCGGTTTCGATGTTGACCGCGTCACCGACGGCTGTGCGTCCGAGGGTCGTCACGCTGAGTGTCTCGGGGATCAGGGAGACCTCGAACCAGTTCTCTCCGACGGCGCTCACGGTGAGAGAGACGCCGTCCACCGCGATTGAGCCCTTACGGGCGACGAGAGGCGCGATGTCCGCGGCGAGCGAGAACCGCAGCACTCGCCACACGCTTCCCTCGGTGACGCTGAGAAGGATGCTTGTACCGTCGATGTGACCCTGCACAATATGACCGCCGAGGCGATCGCCCACTTGGGCGGCCCGCTCGAGGTTCACGCGCGATCCGGTCGTGACGGTGGCGAGGGTCGACATCGCGATGGTCTCTGCCATCACATCGGCGGTGAACCAGTCCTCGCCGCTGTCCACGACAGTAAGGCAGACTCCGCTCACCGAGATCGAGTCGCCGTGGCCCGCGTCCGAGACCGCGAGCGGTCCGCGGATTGTGAGGCGCGCAGCATCCATCGTCGGCTGCCAGTCGACGACCTCGCCGAGTTCTTCGATGATTCCGGTGAACATCAGGTGTCCTTCTTTCCATCCGTAGGGCCGACCGGGACCGGCCGCGCCACCACCAAAAGATCGTCGCCCAGCCGTTCCACACTATCGATCGACAGTCGTCGCGCCTCTCCGATGCTGCCGACGCCAATGTCGGTGAGAGCGGGCTGGCCGCCGCCGAGCAACACCGGCGCGAGATAGACGAGGTATTCGTCGACGAGTCCCGCCGTGACGAATGCGCTGGCGAGCGTCGGACCGCCCTCGACGAAGGCATGGCGGATGCCGCGCTGGAACAGCTCGGCGAGGATGGCCGGCAGGTCGCGAGTTCCCGGGATGATCGGGGTCTGGGGATGCTGGAACACCCGGGCACTCGAATCAACGGTCCGCTCGCCGATAATGACGGGGATGGGCTGGTGAGGCATCAGCTCACCGCCGTCGCCGCGAGCGGTGAGACCAGGATCGTCGGTGAGTACCGTGCCGGTGCCCACCAGTATCGCGTCGGATCGTTCGCGCTGTTCGTGCACCCGCTGGCGGGCAGCGGTGCCGGTAATCCACTTGCTCGAGCCATCGATGGCTGCGACGCGCCCATCCAGGCTCGATGCCCACTTCATCGTGACGAACGGACGACGCAGCCGTGTGGCGGTCAACCAGGTGCGCATGGCTTCGGAT
>JAYTTG010000052.1:0-2615 GCA_043745175.1 Microbacteriaceae bacterium | reverse complement strand
AACTGGGCGCGCCTCGGCAGCCTTCCGGCCGAGATCCTGCGCTATCTCTGGCTGATGTTCTCGGCACCGGACTGGACGAAGCTTCCGGAGGCACTGCTGCAGACCTGGCGGTCGGTCGAGATGGCCTGGGTCGGAACGGTGTTCGGGCTGGTCATCGCCCTGCCGCTCAGTCTGCTCTCGGCGCGCGGCTTCGCGCCGGCCCCAGTGCGCTGGGGACTTCGCGTGCTGTTCGGGGTAATCCGGGCGGTGCCCGAGATTATTATCGCGATCGTGATCCTCTCGGTCACCGGACTCACGCCGCTCACCGGTGCTCTCGCGCTCACGGTAAACAGCATCGGTACGCTCGGCAAGTGGGGCTACGAGTCGATCGAGGGCGTGGAGCCCGGGCCGATCGAGTCGGTACGCGCGGCCGGCGGATCGGGCATCGAAGTGCTCCTCTGGGGAGTCTGGCCGAGCGTCACACCGGAGTTCATCTCCTTCTGGCTGTATCGCTTCGAGATCAATGTGCGGGCATCCGCGGTGCTTGGTCTCATCGGAGTAGGTGGCATCGGTGACATGCTCACGAGCTATACGCAATACCGCCTCTGGCCGGTGGTCGGGGTGCTGCTTATCGTGGTCGTGGTCGTTACGATGAGCATCGACGCTGTGTCCGGTGCCATCCGCCGCCGAATCACCGAAGGAGCCACCGTTCGTGAGTTGGACCGGTAACGACGACGCCGCAGTGACCACGCGCATCGCAACCGTGCTGAATTCGCTGCACCCCAGCGAGCGCCGGGTGGTGGACCACATCATCGGTGATCTCGACGGCGTGGTGGAGATGACCGCCCAGGATCTCGCGGACCGCACCGGCGTCGCCCGGTCCACCGTGATCCGCACCTGCCAGACGCTCGGCTACCGGGGCTTTCCGCAGCTCCGTGTCGCGCTCACCCGGGAACTCGCCCAATCGGGCCACCAGACCGAGGACTTCGGCGAATCGGCCCTCGGCACCATTCGTGCGGAGATCGCCGCGCTCGCGGCATCTCTTCCCCAGATCGCGAGCGTGCTGAGCGAGGCGGATGTCGAAGCCGTCGTCGTCACGCTGCTATCGGCCACGCGGTTGCTCGCCCTTGCCAACGGGCTCTCGTCGCCGCTGGCCTCCGACCTCTCCATGCGGCTCACCGCGATCGGGCGCCCTACGGAGTTCGTCGCCGATCCGATCGGCCAGCAGATCGCCGCCCGGCAGCTTTCCCCGGCGGATGCCGCGATCATCCTGAGCGGGAGCGGTGCCAACGAGTCGAGCCTCAAGGCCGCACGCGCAGTGAAGCTCACCGGTGCAAAGCTTGTCGTCATCACCTCCTTCGCCACGTCCCCGCTCGGATCGCTGGCAGATGTCGCCCTCGTGGTCGCCCCGGCGAGCGGGTCGTTTCGGCACGAACTCGAGCACACCTCGCGGGTGCCTCACGTGATCCTGCTCGAGTCGCTCGTCGAGGTCATCGCGACCCGGCTCGGCGACCACGCACGCTCGGCACGCTCGACGGTGCTTACGATCCTCAGCGACAACCTCAGCGACTGAGCCGCTTCCCGCCTCGCTCAGCACTCCCGCGCTCTGCCCACGGCGAACACGGCAGTTTCGCCGCTGAGGCTCCGATAGATTCAACACCAGCGACAAACTGAAACGGAGCGCAACAATGGCCCAACCGGCATTGGTCTCGAGCATTTTCGACCAACTCCTCAAGGACCGCATCATCTGGCTTGGCTCAGAGGTGCGTGACGACAACGCCAACGAGATCTGCGCGAAGATTCTGCTGCTCGCAGCAGAAGACCCGAAGCGCGATATCTTCCTCTACATCAACTCACCCGGGGGATCGATCACCGCTGGCATGGCGATCTACGACACGATGAAGTTCGTTCCGAACGACATCGTGACCGTCGGCATCGGCATGGCGGCCTCGATGGGGCAGTTCCTGCTCTCCTCGGGTACCAAGGGCAAGCGATACATCACCCCGAACGCGCGAGTGCTCTTGCACCAGCCGTCCGGTGGATTCGGCGGAACCTCTGCCGACATCCAGACCCAGGCCATGCTCATCCTCGACATGAAGAAGCGGATGGCGGAGCTCACCGCCGAGCAGACGGGCAAGACCCCCGAGCAGATCATCATCGACGGAGACCGGGACAACTGGTTCACCGCGCAGCAGGCCCTCGAGTACGGCTTCGTCGACCACCTTCGGGAGTTCGCCTCCGAGGTCATCGGCGGCGGCGGCACCGACGAGTCCGTTACCAAGAAGTAGAAACAGGCATACACAGTGCAATCAAATAACCTGCAATCCCACACCATGCCACAGGGCCTCGCTGGCCCGACGGCCGAGGCCCGCTACATCCTGCCGACCTTCGAGGAGCGCACGGCCTACGGCTACAAGCGCCAAGACCCGTACGCGAAGCTCTTCGAGGATCGCATCATCTTCCTCGGCGTGCAGATCGATGATGCCTCGGCGGATGACGTGATGGCCCAACTGCTCGTTCTCGAGAGCCAGGACCCCGACCGTGACATTGTGATGTACATCAACTCACCCGGTGGTTCGTTCACCGCGATGACGGCGATCTACGACACGATGCAGTACGTGCGCCCGCAGATCCAG
>JAYTTG010000051.1:0-2616 GCA_043745175.1 Microbacteriaceae bacterium | reverse complement strand
GGCCCTATCGCGATCGACGCTGAGCGCGCATCCGGCTTCCGCTACTCGCAGCGCGCATATCTCATTCAGGTTTTCCGCCGCGGTTCCGGGGTCTTCCTCTTCGACCCTCCCGCAATCGGTTCCTTCGCGGAACTTGACGCAGTCATCCGCGACGAGGAATGGGTGCTTCACGCTGCAAGCCAGGACCTCGCGTGCCTGCGCGAAGTGGGGCTCGATCCCACCCGCATCTTCGACACCGAGCTCGGCGCACGGCTTGCCGGCCTGCCCAGGGTGGGCCTCGGGACAGTGGTGGAAGACCTGCTCGGCATCCACCTCGCCAAGGAGCATTCTGCGGCGGACTGGTCGACGAGACCACTGCCGCAGTCCTGGCTCGTCTACGCGGCTCTCGACGTCGAATTGCTTCCCGATCTGAGGGACGCCATGGCCACTCTTCTCGAGACCGCGGGCAAGTCGGAGATCGCTCGCCAAGAATTCTCCGCCGTGCTCACCCGCGAGGCAAAAGTTGTCACCGGTGAGGCGTGGCGACGGCTCTCCGGTCTGCACACGGTGCGTGGGATCCGTAATCTCGCTGTCGCTCGCGAACTGTGGGAGGCACGCGATAAATTCGCCCGCGAAATCGACACATCCCCCGGCCGACTGGTTCCGGATTCTTCGCTCGTCGCCGCAGCGAAAGCCATGCCGGAGTCCCGCCACGGCCTCGCATCGCTGCGCGAGTTCAGCGGTCGCGCCAGTAGGTCAGAACTCCCGCGATGGTGGGCTGCAGTGGAGATGGGTCGCACGACAGAGGACCTGCCCGCTGTGCGAATGACGAGCGACGCAATGCCCCCGCCCCGTGTCTGGAGCGATCGCAATCCGGAGGCAGACAAGCGCCTCAAGGCGGCGCGCGCCGCGATCACTGTCGTCTCGACCGAGGCGAGAATCCCGGTGGAGAACCTATTGACGCCGGAGTTGCTCCGGCGCATCGCCTGGACTCCGCCCGAGCCGCTCGAGATCGGCCGCATTCGTTCCGACCTGGTTGGGTACGGCGCTCGAGAGTGGCAGGTTGACGCTGTCTCACAGGTGATCCTCGATGCCTTTGTCGATGCCGACCAACCGATCGAACCGGGCGTCGAGCCGGTTTCGTAGGAACAGTCAAACGATTTCCGGGGTGATTTTTGCCAGCCTAAGCTCACTGCTGTTACCTATGAGTGAAAAGAGGCATTGTGGCCGAGAGACATGAAGTCGTGTTCGTCGATGGGGTTCGCACCCCATTCGGACGCGCTGGCGAAAAGGGAATGTATTGGAACACCCGAGCAGACGACCTGGTCGTGAAGGCTATTGTCGGCCTGCTCGAGCGAAACCCGGATGTACCCAAAGACCGGATTGATGAAGTGGCGATTGCCGCGACCACACAGCAGGGCGACCAGGGTCTCACTCTCGGCCGAACGGCTGCACTACTCGCCGGCCTGCCGAAGTCTGTGCCTGGCTTCGCGATCGACCGCATGTGCGCCGGTGCGATGACCTCGGTCACCACACTGGCCGGGGGCATCGCCTTCGGAGCCTACGACCTCGCCCTCGCGGGAGGCGTCGAGCACATGGGCCGTCATCCAATGGGCTTCGGCGCCGACCCCAACCCACGTTTTCTCTCCGAGAAGCTCGTGAGCGGTGAAGCGCTCAACATGGGTTCGACCGCCGAGCGAATCCACGATCGTTTCCCCGAGCTCACGAAGGAGCGGTCCGACCGGTACGCGCTGGCGAGCCAGCAGAAGGCTGCTGCGGCCTATGAAAATGGCAAGCTCCAGCCCGACCTTATCCCTGTGTCGATCCGCTCCGAATCGGGTTGGGGGCTCGCCACGCGTGATGAGGCGTTACGACCCGAAACCACACTCGCGGGACTTGCCGGCCTCAAGACACCGTTCCGGCCACACGGCCGCGTGACCGCAGGCAACGCCTCCGGACTCAACGACGGTGCCACCATTAGTCTGCTCGCAAGCGAGGCCACTGCGAAAGAGCTCGGCCTCACCGCCAAGATGAAGCTCGTGAGCTTTGCTTTCGCCGGTGTGGAACCCGAGATTATGGGTCTCGGCCCCGTGCCGTCGACCGAGAAGGCGCTGAAGAAGGCCGGGCTGTCGATCACCGACATCGGACTCTTCGAACTCAATGAGGCTTTCGCTGTGCAGGTGCTCTCCCTGCTCAACCACTTCGGGATCGCCGATGACGACCCGCGCGTCAACCAGTGGGGCGGCGCAATAGCGATGGGACACCCTCTCGCCTCCTCCGGCGTGCGGTTGATGATCCAACTCGCCGCGCAGTTCAAGGAGCGCCCGGATGTGCGCTATGGCCTTACCGCTATGTGCGTCGGCCTCGGTCAGGGCGGCTCTGTCATCTGGGAGAACCCGTACTTCGATGGAAAGAAGAAGAAATGACGAACGTCGTCGAACAGAACCGATTTGCGGAACTCATCGCGGCATCCGACGACGAGGTCGTCACTCACTCCTTCGTCCGTGACGTTCCCATTTCTGACGGCCGCATACTCGCGCTCGTCACGCTCGACAACGGTCGGGACCATACGCGACCCACGACGCTCGGCCCAGTCACTCTCGTCGAATTCGCTGCGACGCTCGACACCCTCAGGGA
>JAYTTG010000050.1:0-2620 GCA_043745175.1 Microbacteriaceae bacterium | reverse complement strand
AGCTGTCCGATGATCTTGCCGCCCTTCAACTCCGCGCCGGTGAGATAGAACGCGGTGGGGAGGTCGACGACGAGCGCGTCGATCGTGCCGCTCTGCAGTGCGAGCTTCGCATCATCGTTGGAATTGAAGGCTTGGGCTCCGGAGTTCGGCTTGATCTGCTTCTCAATCGCGTCGAAGCTCGTGGTCCCGGTCTGGGCTCCGACGAGCAAGCCTCTGAGGTCAGAGATCGACTTCGCTTTGTCGGCCTTCGAGCCCGCGATCGTGATGACCGTCTGGGTGGTCTCGTAATACGGGGATGAGAAGTCGACGTTGGCCTTCCGCTCATTTGTGATGGAGAACTGCTGCACGTTGAAGTCGAAGTCCTTGGTGCCCGGGGCAATGGCCTGGTCGAAGGTGGAACGCACCCAGACGACATCCTTCTTGGCGAAGCCGAGCTTGGCGGCCACCGCGTAAGCGACCGCGGATTCAAAGCCCTTGCCTGACTGTGGCCTGTTGTCGATGACCCACGGGAAGAAGGCGGGCAGACCGGTGCCGATGGTGAGCTTTCCCGAGGCGAGGTAGCCCGAAGTTCCGCTCGATGACGACGGTGGTGGCGTCGGGGCGCAAGCGGCGAGAGCGGTGACGAGCACTGCGACACCGAGGGCGGCAGCGATTCGGGCGACGGTGTTTCGGGCAGCAGTGTTTCGGGCGACGGTGTTTCCGGTCATTCTTCGATCATGGCTCATCGGTGAACAGGTCGGAGACGCCGACTACGATTTGTTACCGGATACCCTTGCCAGCATGACCACGTCTGTCCTTAACCGTCCATTTTGGGGCAGTCCGATGCTGAGCAGTCCCCTGCTGCTGTGGGCGGCGTTCATCCTCGCCCACCTCTGGCTCGGGGTGCTGAACCTCTACGGGCCCGGCCTTCCCTTCGGTGACGTGACGATCGTCTATCGGTTCTGGACCGACCAGGCGCTCGTGTCGAACTATTGGGTGGGAATCGACGGTTCGTGGGTCTACCCGATAGTCGCACTCGTTCCGATGCTGCTTGCGCGCGTTTTTGGTACCGAACTGTTTCCTAATACGTGGCTCGGCCTGGTGCTGGTGCTCGATATTGTGGCCTTCGGTGTGCTCACCGGGTGGGGCCGCACTCGACGCAACACCGCGGTGGCCTGGTGGTGGGTAGCGTTCTTGCTGCTCCTCGGACCGATTGCGCTCGGCCGCATCGACTCGATTACGGTTCCGCTAGCCATCGTCGGGGCGCTGCTGATAGCCACCCGTCCCCGTGCCGCCGCCGTGATCCTGACGGTCGCCACGTGGATCAAAGTCTGGCCAGCAGCCCTGCTCGCCGCGATCCTCATCTCGGTGCGGGCGCGGACGCAGGTCGTCGTCGGCGCCGTTGTTACCAGTGTCACGATCATCGTGGTCGCGCTATCATTCGGCGCCGGTACCAATGTTTTCAGCTTCGTGACGCAGCAGTCCGTGCGCGGCCTGCAGGTCGAAGCGCCGATCAGCACTCTCTGGCTCTGGCAGAAGTTCGCCGGGGCGGCGAACACCTTCGTCTATTACGATCGGGATTTCCTCACCTGGCAGGTGCGCGGACCGGGCGTCGAGGTCGCCAGCGTGCTGATGAACCCGCTCATGATTCTCGTGGTCGTCGCTCTCACCCTGCTCTCCCTTCTTGCAGTGCGCAATCGGGTGCCCGTCCAGGATCTGCTTCCACCGCTTTCACTCGCCTACGTCGTGGCCGTCATCGCATTCAACAAGGTCGGGTCGCCACAATACGTCACGTGGTTAGCAGTGCCGATAATTCTCGGGCTCGCGACCAACTCGGTCGGACGCGGCCGACCGTTTCGTACCCCGGCGATCATCGTGCTCGTGGTCGCGGGCCTCACCCAGCTGATCTACCCCTACCTGTACGGCTATGTGCTGGGGCTCAATCCGGCAATGCTCATCGTGCTGTCAGTGCGCAATCTGCTTTACTTCGTGTTGCTCGGCTGGGCCGTGGTGACTCTGTGGCGTGCCTCGCGTGCTCGCTACTCGACGTTCCCACCCGACGATCGGATCTCCGAGGGTTGGCTTCCTGCCGTCTGGCCATTCGGTGTCGAGCGTGCACTCCCCGAAGACCGTGACAGGCCCGACGATTGTGACAGGCTGGGTGAAGACGAATTGGCGTGCTGACCAGAGCTGCTGGCAGCCCGGTATTGCCGGCGACCTGAGGAGATCCCATGCTCGTAGCGTTTTCGGTGGCCCCCAGTGGAGCGGATGAGAGCGGGTCCGTTCACAAAGCAGTGGCAGAAGCAGTGAGGATCGTTCGCGAGTCCGGCCTTCCGAATCGCACCGACTCGATGTTTACGACCATCGAGGGCGAGTGGACGGAAGTCTTTGACGTCATCCGGCGTGCCACTGAGGCCGTCGGTAAGTACGGATCGCGGGTGTCCCTCGTGCTCAAAGCGGACATTCGTCCGGGATATAGCGGGCAGTTGACTGCCAAGGTCGAACGCGTAGAAAAGGCCCTCGCCGAAGACATCGATAGCTAGCTCAGGTCGTCGGTGATGCGTCTCGCGACCTGCCGTCCAGCGGGCGGTGCGCGCCGGGCGCGTGGCTCAGTCCGGTGAGCGAGCTCAGCCTGGTCGTC
>JAYTTG010000049.1:0-2638 GCA_043745175.1 Microbacteriaceae bacterium | reverse complement strand
CTCTGCCTGCGATCGAGTCGGGCCGGTGATTTTGTGTATCTTGCCACGCCGTCCAGTCGTTCCGAGTCCACGAATTCGAATGCGCGCGGTGAGTAACGGATTACCGGCCCTCACCGAGCACCGCGAAGGGTGGAGTAATCCGCACGCGAACGGTCACCATCGTCGGTATTGCTGCACCATGGACGATCTTGCTGCGCGTCGGGTCATTCTTACCGCCTCCGCAGGGGCGGTGCCGCCACGGGAACCCGGCGCCATTCGCTGTCGTGATTGAGGCCCATGTCCACTGGCGTCTCGACCCGGGAGGTCAAGCCACAAGTCGCAGCGCGCGGCCCGATCGTGAGCACATCAAGAAACAGTCCATCGAAGTGACCGTCATTCCCGGAAGGACCCGTCCTACGATCGCTGCCATGCTCACCGACGCCCGAACCAGAGCTGCAGACTTTGTCCGATTTTCCCGGGCCACCCCGGCTCCGGATCTGGTCGGCTAACCCGCTCTCTGTCAGCCGGCCCTCCAACGACGGGTCCCTCTGGCCGCTGTGCGACGATATTCGCTTCTTGGCTCCTTGGCCCATTCTCCTCCGGGATTTACCCAGGATGATTTCGAGCGTCACGGGGGGACCATCCCGCCGTTGACGTTCAAAGTTTCGCCGACGACGAAGCTGGACTCTGCTGATGCGAGGAAAACATAGGCAGGGGCGATTTCTGCCGGTTGAGCTGCCCTGCCCATCGGCGATTCGCTTGATCCGAACTCTGGCAGCGTTTCTGGATCCACACCGCGGGCTACCTCTAGCACGGTCCACGTCGGGCCCGGGGCGACCACATTCACACGAATGCCCTGTGACACGAGTTGCTGGGCGAGCCCCTTCGAGAAGTTGTTGATCGCCCCTTTTGTGCTGGCGTAATCGAGGCGATCAGGAGCAGGCACGTACGCCACAAGGGACGCGGTGTTGACAATGGTGAAGTCCGGACCGAGGTGCGGGAGAGCGGCTTTGATGATCCAGAACATGGCAAATACATTCGTCTTGAAGGTGGGCTCGAACTGCTCATCGGACAGCTCAAGAAGGTTCTTCTGCCAGGCTTGTCTGCCGGCCTCGTTCACAACCGTGTAAGGCCCCCATCTTTTCTACCGCCGCAGCGACCAAGGACCGGCACTGCGCGGCGTCCCGCAGCCCGAATAATCTCATCACATGCTGGGCATCTTCTTCCTCCTCGGAAAGATACGAGATGGTGATATCGGTACCTTCACGGGCGAAGGCAACGGCGATCGCGATGGCTGCGCCAATCCCTGAATGAGCGCCGGTTATGAGCGCTCTAAGTCCGGCGAGGCGGCCGGTCCCCCAATAGGAGTCCTCACCGAGGTCGGGAACGGCGTCATCCATGTTTGCAAGCCCGCCTCGTCTTGTTGCTGCACGGGCGGTCTGACACGGGGATATCTCGTGGTCGGGTCGCCGAACTGATATTGGTCCGCGAGCTCGCTGATCGGACTATTTCCCCTGCGCTACACCGAGCGCGTTGTCATCGGGATCAACAATCCATGCGGACCACACGCTGCCGTGGTCTGCAATACCGTCGACAGTTTTCAGCTCATCCGTATTTTTTTCTTCCGGTCGCACACCTCGAGACCGTAGCCAATCGAGCTCCGGCCTCGGATCAGTGGAAGGCAGAACTACACCGACGCAATCGACGTTGAGCATCAAGAATCCCTTCGCGGCACCTGCTTCGCAGTGGCGTCTGATGCAGTGCTTGGTGTCAGGTTGGTTGAGGCGGCGGGGCCCGGTTGCACCACATGGTTATCTTGAATTCGATCGACGTCAACCGGGCAACGCAGCAAAAGGGCATGTCAGACGCTGATCTGGGCACGGATAGACCCTCTCAAAATATCTGTCAACCCCCCCAGCAATTCCAAGCGCTTGGGGCACACTCGTTGCGAAGTCGCCAAGAGGCGTCTGCATATCGGTTTGGCGCCGATCGATGAGAGAGAAGACGACATGGCTGAGATCACCGCACACCACGGACTGTTCACTGACACCAACCTGCATGTTGACGACACCGGCGGGAACGGTCGGGCCGTCGTGCTCATCCACGGCTGGCCGCTTTCGGGAGAATCGTGGTCGGAGCAGGTTCCTGCGTTCGAGGCCGCAGGATACCGGGTCATCACCTATGACCGTCGTGGGTTTGGCCGCAGCGACAAGCCCCGCACGGGGTACACCTATGACATCCTCACGGAGGATCTGCACACCCTGCTTATCGAACTCGATTTGAACGATGTGACACTGGTTGGATTTTCGATGGGTGGCGGCGAGGTCGCTCGCTATTTCACGAAGTACGGAACAGAACGTTTGCACAGCGTTGTCTTCGCCTCGGCGGTCCCGCCGTTCCTCCTGAAAGGCCCGACGAACCCCGACGGAGCCCTCGACGCCGCCCAGGCCGAGACGATGACCGCTGGACTCACGGCGAGCGAGGAGGAGTTCTATGACGACTTCATCACCCAGTTTTACTCCGTCAACGGTGTGCTCAAAGTCACCGAAGAGCAACGCCAGAAGGCCCTCACCCTTGCCCTCCAGTCCAGCAAGGTTGCAGCGCTCGCTTGCATGGCCGCGTTCGCCGAAACGGATTTCCGTGATGACCTCAAGGTGGT
>JAYTTG010000048.1:0-2647 GCA_043745175.1 Microbacteriaceae bacterium | reverse complement strand
AGAAAAGAGAAACTCATGGCCGTACCGAAGCGCAAGATGTCCCGCGCCAGCACCCGCGCGCGTCGCGCCCAGTGGAAGGCGACCCCTCCCACCCTGGTTAAGACCGTGGAAGGCGGGAAAGTTACCTATAGCCTTCCGCACCGCGCGAAGGTCGTTGAGGACTCCACCGGAGCCCCCCTCTACATGGAATACAAGGGTCGTAAGGTCGCGGACGTCTAGTCGCCTTGTCGGCATCGACGGACCTGGCATCGACGGACCTGGCACCGACGGACCTGGCACTGACGGACCTGGCACTGACGGACCTGGCGCTGACGATGCCGGGGACTGAGGCTGCCCGAGTGGAACTCGAGCAGCTCCTCGCGGTCGACGTGAGCCCAGAGCTGCTGGAGCTTGCCCTGACCCATCGGTCCTATGCCTACGAACATGGGGGACTCGCTCATAATGAGCGCCTCGAGTTCCTCGGCGACTCGATTTTAGGCCAAGCCGTGACCGTGATGCTCTATCGCGACAACCCGAAGCTCGACGAGGGTGAGCTTGCCAAGCGGCGCGCGAGCCTCGTCAGTTCCGTGGCGCTGGCCGAAGTCGCCCGTATGATCGGGCTGGGACGCCACATCCGCCTCGGTCGCGGTGAGGAACTCACCGGGGGGCGCGACAAGTCGTCCATTCTCGCCGACACTGTCGAAGCGGTGATCGGAGCCACGTACCTCGATGCTGGCGGCGAAGCGGCCACTGCGCTTGTACTGCGGCTGATCGCGCCGCTGATGCTCGATCCGGATCGCTTCGGCGCCGCGATGGATCCCAAGACCAGCCTGCAAGAACTTTCGGCCAGGGCCGGTCGGGGGCTGCCCCGCTATGCCGTGACCGACAGTGGCCCCGACCATTCCAAGCGATTCCACGCGACGGTCTCCCTCGAGGGCACCGATATCGCCGAGGGCGACGGCACGAGCAAGAAGCAGGCCGAGATGGCTGCCGCGCTCGAAGCCTGGACCATACTTTCCACCCGTTCCTCGCCCCAGCGGTAACGGTGCCGGAACTCCCCGAGGTCGAGGTGGTGCGCGTCGGCCTTGAGCCGGCGGTCACCGGTGCGACCATCGATGCCGTCACAGTGTTCGAGGAGCGGTCGTTGCGCCGCCACGGTGGCCCGAGCGAGGATTTCGTCGAGCGACTGGCGGGACGCGCCATCCTCGCCGCCGTGCGCCGGGGTAAGTTCCTCTGGCTGCCGCTGTCTCCGTCGCGTGCCCCCAAAACGCAGGAGATTCGCTATGAAATCGACGGATTGACGACACAAGACACCCTCGGTGGCGAATCTCCTGCGTTTTCGGAACCGGGGGAGGCGCTCGTCGTGCACCTGGGCATGAGCGGGCAGGTGTTGCTGCGCGATGTGGCGCAGGCGGATGACGCACTCCTGCGCATCCGGCTGGACATCGCCTCTCCGGCTCACGGCCCCCTGCGTGTAGATTTCGTCGACCAGCGAATCTTCGGGTCGATGGCTATCGACCTGCTCGTGCCGACCCCCGATGGGCGTGCTGCGGGGTTCGGCTCGGACGCCGCCCTCATCCCCAGCCAGGTGTCGCATATCGCGCGGGATCCCCTCGATCCTGCGTTCAGCGATCGGCGCTTCTTCGACGCGCTGGCCAGGCGCCGCACCGGCATCAAGCGCGCGCTCCTCGACCAGGGCCTGATCAGCGGCATCGGCAATATCTACGCGGACGAGGCGCTCTGGGCGGCCCGCATCCACTACGACCAGCCGACGGCCACACTCACCCGGGCGCGTGCCCGCAGGCTGCTCGCCGAGGTGCGGCTCGTACTCGGCAGGGCGCTCGCTGAGGGCGGCACGAGCTTCGATGCCCAGTATGTGAACGTGAACGGGGCATCAGGCTACTTCTCGCGCTCGCTCAACGCCTACGGACAGCACGGCAAAAGCTGCCCGAGATGTGGCCGACCGATCATCCGCGAGTCGTTCATGAACCGCGGCTCGCACTTCTGTCCGTTTTGCCAGAGGATCCGTGGCGCCTGAGCGAGAGGATTGACACCCCGCAGCGATGAGTCCTAAGCTCACACATCGGTATTACTAAACAGGTTTTAGTAATAAATTCGGGGGTACGGATCACGCGGTGGTCGCCACTTTCGGCGCGCCCGGCGATGGCTGGTCCCCGCGCTTTCGAAGGAGTGGATGCGCGCAATATCATGTCAAAGGAGACGGTGAACATGTTCGAGAACTCCAGTCATCCGCGCACGGCAAAGATGGCGGCTATCGCCGTGATCGTGGCCGCGGCGATGTTCGTTCCGACGGCGGCGTCCGGCGCTCCGGCATCCCATCCGGGTCATCCGGGATCCGACCGGTCTGGTGATCGGCAGTCGTCGAACTCCGCCAGGGCCGCGGCAGCCTTCCAGGCACTGCAGGCCAACCTGGGCACGGCCGATGGCTCAGGGCTCTATCGCGAGCAGTATCCGGTCGAGGCCGGGGATAACGCGTGCTCCTATGAGTGGCCGTTCTCCCAGGTGCACATCGCGATAGCCGACCTCGCTAACCAACCCGGAGTCACCGGCCATCGGTACGACAAGGACCTGGCCTCAGCGACGGTAGCGCAGGAGCACTATTGGAACGCGTCTGGGGGCATGACCGGGCTGCCGGGCTATGCCTCCT
>JAYTTG010000047.1:0-2659 GCA_043745175.1 Microbacteriaceae bacterium | reverse complement strand
GATGCCGCCGTGGATGCCGCGGTCGGCAAGTCCAAGATGCCGGACTCGCAGGTCGCGGGGAGGGCGACGGTGTTCATCTTCCCCGATCTCAACACGGGCAACAACACCTATAAGGCGGTGCAGCGCAGTGCCGGTGCCGTCGCCATCGGGCCGGTGCTCCAGGGCTTGCGCAAACCCATCAACGACCTGTCGCGGGGTGCCCTGGTGCAGGACATCGTGAACACCGTCGCGATCACGGCGATCCAGGCTCAAACCCTGCTAGCGCAGACCTCATGAACCAGATCTTCGTCGTGAACTCCGGCTCCTCCTCGATCAAGTACCAGCTGATCGATGTCGAAACCGGGGAGGTCGCTCTCAGCGGCCTCATCGAACGCATCGGCGAACCCGGTTCGGATACTCCGGACCACGAAACTGGAATGCGTCAACTTCTTGGCAGGCTGGGGTCTTTGCAGCACATCATCGCGGTCGGGCATCGCGTGGTTCACGGTGGATCGCTCTTCGACAGCGCCACCCTCGTCACCGACGAGGTTGAGTCGCAGATTCACGAACTCGCTGCTCTCGCTCCGCTGCACAATCCGGCAAACCTTCAGGGCATTCGCGCCGCAAAAAAGGCGCTGCCTGACGTGCCGCAAGTGGCCGTGTTCGACACGGCCTTTCACCAGACCCTTCCCCCGGCCGCGTACACCTACGCGATCGATGCGGAGCTCGCCGCGAAGCATCAGGTGCGGCGCTACGGGTTCCACGGCACCTCGCACAAATACGTCTCCGAGCAGGCGGCGATCTTCCTCGACCGGCCACTCGCCCAACTCAAGACAATCGTGTTGCACCTCGGCAACGGGGCGTCCGTCGCCGCAATCGATAGTGGGATCTCGGTCGAGACGAGCATGGGGATGACGCCGCTGGAGGGTCTGGTCATGGGCACCCGTTCGGGTGATGTCGACCCGGCTGTGCTCATTCACCTGCACCGTCAGGCCGGTCTCGACTTCGACGAACTCGACACACTGCTCAACCGTCAAAGCGGTCTTCTCGGGCTCACCGGCAACGGAGATATGCGCGATGTGCAGGATGCCGCGTCGAGAGGTGACGCAAAAGCCGAGGCCGCGCTCGCCGTCTATCGCCATCGCGTGCGGCGGTACATCGGGGCGTATATCGCGCACCTCGGCGGACTCGACGCGCTCGTATTCACGGCGGGGGTGGGTGAGAACAACGTGCTCCTTCGCCGCCGCACTCTCGCCGGCCTCGAGTTTCTCGGTATCTCGATCGACCGTGACCGCAACGAGCTGGTTTCAAAGAAGGCGCGCTTCATCTCACCCGAGGGTTCCCCTGTGGCGGTGCTCGTGATCCCCACCAATGAGGAGCTCGAAATCGCCCGCCAGGCGCACGCGCTGGTCTCCCAGCGGCGAGCAGGTCCGGCTGAAGAACTGCACGTGTAAAACCCCGCTCCATCGGCATCTCCGCTCCTCTCCTACCCCCACTCATGCGCTCTCGCGAGCCGCGTTCTGCCGCAGCAGGTCGCGCAGCGCGGCACTTTTCGAGGGTATGAGCCGCGGTTTCTGTGTCGGATCGATGTCGGCCGGCGGAATGAGCCAGTAGTCGACACCCGTCCGGCGAGAAGGTGATGAGCTGGATGCCCGATTCGCACGCGATCCGTTCGACCGACTCGAGTGAAATCGGGAGGTCGCACCCCTCGACCCGCCCGTGAACCGTGCGGGAATCGAGAGTGATCGCGGTCACGAGCACGCGAACCGAAGGTTGGCGTGAACCGACGATCGCCCGAGTCTGAACCGTGCCGGCGCCGACCGCCAGTCGCAGAAGTTCGGTCAGGGCATCGTGCAGATATTGCTCAGTGCCGCGACCATCAGTGGCGATTGAGTCAGCCCAGGTCTTGTGCGATTCGTTCACGAATCGCGGACCCCCCGGCGTGGCGAGGTGAGTGTGTCGACGACATCTTTCCAGAACGCTCACGACTCGATGTCGGGCACGATCGTGATCCGGGGGAGCCCGTTCGATTGCGTTCTGAGCCGCACGGACCACTGCTCATGGATGGCCCGCTCGCGATCCGCGATGCCGGCCTCGTCGAGGTCGTCGCGCAGCTCTCGGGCCCGGCGGTGGAGCTGGTCGGCATTGAGCGAGATGGCTTCACCTAGCAGGAGTGTCGCAGCGCGAGACAGGTCACCCGCAGAGATGCCGGGTCCCGCGGCATCCGGTGTCGGAGCCCCGAGCCCGGTGCGAATCGCGCATGCCGCGTCGATCGAGAGTGTTCCCGCACTCACGGCCGCCCCGACATCCGCGAGCCAAGGCTCATGGATGGGCGTGCCATCCGCGGCAAGCGTGGCCGCCGGGTCATCGCCTCGCGCACGATGGCGCCCGCCTGCACGAGAGTCGACGCCTCGCGGGACATGGACTGGGTTTGGTGCTGGACGAGTGCCTCTGGCGCGCGAAATCCGTCGCGCTGGGCGAGCCCGCCGTATCCGAGGTCCGGTCGGGAGCGATGCCCGACTTCCCCGGCGATCAGGGCGGCACACGCATCGATGACACGGCGAATCTCCCCGAGTTTGCGCTGCCCGAGTAGCAATTGACGATCGGCGAGAGTGCCAACCGCGGCTGGATCTGTTGGTATCGCGCACGCCGCAGACAGGACGGCATCAACCGACGCCTC
>JAYTTG010000046.1:0-2668 GCA_043745175.1 Microbacteriaceae bacterium | reverse complement strand
AGAGCGGCGTGGGAAAGGTTACCTTCGGCGCGGACCCTAGTTTGCCTGGCGCAGTGATGACCGCCGAGGCCTTACCCGGCAGTACAACAGGATCGCATCCGGCGGTGCTGGATGCCGTGCCGCCGGAGCAGGCAGTCAGGCCACCGAGTAGGGCGATGGCTGCAATCAGCGCTGTGGTCTTGCGCACGAATCCTCATTTCGATCGAGCTCGTGGAACGGAGACAATTCTAGAGTGAGTCGACGGGCGGTTCGTCCGCGTCGGATCGGTCCACCGCACCAGCGGCGGTCCTCGCGTGACCGGCGGTCGCCTGCGCGGCACGAGCGGTCTTGCGCAGGCGCTTGTCTGTGACGGAGCGCTCGCCGAGCGCTCCGGGCGTCCAGGCCTCGACATCCTCGTCGGTGTAGTCAGACTTAGACAGTCGGCGCTTGAGCTGTGGCAACACGGTGTCGGGCGCCAGCCTGCGGGCGGTGAGCAGAAAACCGGTGTGGGCGACCATCCGGTGGTCGGGACGCACCGCGAGTCCCTCCACATGCCACCCGCGCACCATGGTCTCGGAGGAATCCGGATCGGTGAAGAGTCCCGTTCCGCGTACGGCCTCGGCGACCCGCGAAAGCTGGGTGACCGTGGCAATGTAGCAGAGCAGCACGCCGCCGGGCGCGAGGGCATCGGCGACGACGCGCAGGCACTCCCAGGGGGCGAGCATGTCGAGCACGACCCGGTCGACGGAGCCGTTCTCCACGGCGGTGGGGAGCGATTCGACGAGGTCGCCGACGGTCACGGTCCAGTTGTCGGGCTCGGCGCCGAGGAAGGATTCGACGTTGCCGCGGGCTACCTCGGCGAATTCCTCGCGGCGTTCGAAGGAGGTGAGGGATCCGGTCGGTCCGATGCCGCGGAGCAGCCAGAGGCTGAGAGCGCCCGACCCGACCCCCGCTTCGACGACCGTCGCACCGGGGAAGATGTCGCCGAGGCTCAGGATCTGCGCAGCATCCTTTGGGTAGATGATGGCGGCGCCACGCGGCATGGACATCACGAAATCGTTGAGGAGGGGGCGAAGGGCGAGGTACTCGTCGCCGTTCGTCGCGATGACGACCGAGGCATCCGCAAGCCCGATCAGTGCGTCGTGGTCGATCATGCCGCGGTGGGTGTGGAAAACCTTGCCGACCTCGAGGGTGATGGTGTTGAGGCGACCCTTTGGGCCGGTGAGCTGCACCCGGTCCCCCGCACGAAAGGCGCCGCTCTGGCGGCGAACGGCGGTCATGCGGCATCCGTTCGATTCGATTGCAGGAGTTCGGAGATGTCCGAGACTCCCCGGCCGGTGAGCGTTGGCCAGATCGTATAGCCGCGGCCGTGCTCGAGAGGCGAATGCAGGGGAACGCCGATGGCGACGGCCCCTGCGGCGACTGCCGAGGCAAGGCCCGGTGTCGAATCCTCAATGGCAACACAGTGGACCGCATCGACACCGAGAAGCTCTGCACCGAGCAGGTAGGGCTCCGGATGAGGCTTGCTGTGGGTGACAGAGTCGCCGGCGACGATGTGGTCGAATGCGGCAAAAGGAATGAATGAGGAGACATGCTCGGCCATACGTCGGATCGACATGGTCACGAGGGCGGTCGGGATGCCCGCGTCCCTCAACTCGGCGAGCAGCTCGAGCGCTCCAGGACGCCACGCCACGCCGGTCTCGATCTGCTCCATCACCCTGTCGGTAAGGCGGTTCACGATCTCGTCTTCGGCGAGATCGACACCGCGATGCTGCAGGATGCCCGCAGCATGCCACAGGCCTGATCCGACGAGCATGAGCCCATCTTCGTGGGTCCAGGTGCCACCGAAGGATGCGACGAGCTCTGCCTCCGCGGTCAACCAATACGGCTCGGTATCGACAAGCGTGCCATCCATGTCCCAGAGGACGGCGGCGGGGAGGAGTTCGGTCACGGGACTCAAGTTTAGAGGGGCGAGGGTTCTATCCTTGACGGAAGGAAGTCGCGCAGGCCACACTCGGCCGTCCATAAAACGCGACTCCAGAGGGTAACGAGTGCCAAACGCGGGAATGTTGAATGGTCGACTGCTGGTCGTCGCGTTCGAGGGGTGGAACGACGCCGGGGAGGCAGCGAGCGGTGCCGTCTCGATGCTGAAAGACCTGCTCGACCTGTACCCGATCGCCGAAATCGACGCGGAACGGTACTTCGACTATCAGTTCAACCGCCCGACCGTGACGCAGGATGATGAGGGCAATCGTCTTCTCGTCTGGCCGACGGTCGTCACCTACGGCCCGACCAGCGTGCTTGGGCAGCGCTCGCAGAAGAGCTCCGACACTGAACAGGGCACCATCGGCGAGAATGCTTCGAATATCTACCTGCTACTCGGCATGGAGCCCTCCCGCAATTGGAAGAGCTTCACCGCCGAGATCATGGCCACTATCGCCGAGAATCACATCACCGGCGTCGTCTTTCTCGGTGCGATGCTCGCCGACGTGCCCCACACCCGCCCGATCTCGGTTTTCGTGAGCAGCGAGAACGCGCCCCTGCGGCGGCAACTTGCGGTGGAGAAGAGTTCCTACGAGGGCCCGGTTGGCATCCTCTCGGTGCTCGGTGAAGCTGCCGAGAAGGCGGGGATTCCCACGGTGTCGATCTGGGCATCCGTTCCGCACTATGTGCACAACGCGCCGTCGCC
>JAYTTG010000045.1:0-2669 GCA_043745175.1 Microbacteriaceae bacterium | reverse complement strand
CGGAGGCGAGGAGGATGCCGGCGGCCCCGAGGCGCACGCTGGCGGGCGCCGTCGTCAGCCCCGCATCGAGCAGGCCGATCGTCACAATCAGCAAAATGGTCGGGGCGACCTGCGACACGATGAGGTGCCAGCGGACTGTAATCCACAGCTCGATGAGGTTTTTCTCGGTTAATGGATTTTCCTCGGTCATGACAGCTCCTCGTGCGTATCGCCGACGAACAGGGCGATGGTGTCTGCGACGAGAGCGGGTTTCGCCTCGCCGTCGATCTCTATCGTTATCTTCACGCCGATGCGCACTCCACGGCCGGCCTCCTCGGCGCTACTGATCGATCCGGATGCGCGCACTCGCGATCCGGATCGCACGGGCTGCAGGAAGCGCACCCGGTCGAGACCGTAGTTGATCGCCATCTGCACGGCACGGACATCACAGAGCTGTGCGGTGAAGAATGGCACGAGCGAGAGGGTGAGGTAGCCGTGGGCGATGGTGCCGCCGAACGGCCCGGCGCCCGCGCGTTCGGGGTCGACGTGGATCCACTGCTCGTCGCCGGTCGCGATCGCAAACGCATTGATGCGTTCCTGATCGATCTCGAGCCAGTCGGTGGTGCCGAGGTCGTGCCCAACGGCATCCAAGAGCGCAGAGGGAGTCGCGAACGTTTTCATCGTGTCAGGCCTTCGGTCCGCCGGAGACGTAGATCACCTGGCCGGAGACGAACCCGGCTTCCTCGGAGCAGAAGAAGGATGCCATGGTAGCGACATCCTCCGGCTGGCCGACCCGGCGCACCGGGATCTCCTTCGCGGCACCCTCGAGAAACTGGTCGAAGGTGATGCCCATGCGTTCGGCGGTGGCGCGCAACATATCGGTGGCGATGAAGCCGGGCGCGATCGCATTGGCAGTCACGCCGAACGGCCCGAGTTCGATGGCGAGTGTCTTGGTGAAGCCCTGCAGGCCGGCCTTCGCCGCGGAGTAGTTGGCCTGCCCGCGGTTGCCGAGGGCGGAGGTGCTCGAGAGGTTGACCACGCGCCCCCATTTCGCCTCGACCTGGTGTTTCTGCACTTCGCGGCTCATCAGGAACGCTCCCCGCAGGTGCACGCCCATCACGGCATCCCAGTCGCCTTCGGTCATCTTGAATAACAGGTTGTCGCGCAGGATGCCCGCGTTGTTGATCAGGATCGTCGGAGCGCCAAGATCGGCGACGGTGCGAGCGACCGCGCGCTTCACGTCGTCGGCGTCCGAGACATCCGCTCCGATGCCGAGTGCGCGCCCGCCGCCCGCCACGATCGCGTCGACGGTGGCCGCCGTGTCCTCCTCACGCAGGTCGATCACGGCGACGGCATACCCGTCGTTGGCGAGCCGCTTCGAGATAGCGGCTCCGATGCCTCGGGCGCCTCCCGTGACGATGGCGATGCGTTGCTCGGTCATGCGGTCTCCTTCGGATGGTCTTCCGGCCCGAATACGATCAGTTGGCGCAGTGCGCGACCCTCGGCGAGGGCATCCATCGCCTCGTTCAGCTGGTCGAGGCGGATGCGTCGGGAGATGAGCTTCTCGACCGGCAGTCGTCCGTCGCGCCAGAGCTGGGCGAAGAGCGGGATGTCGCGGGAGGGCACTGCGGAGCCGAGGTAGCTGCCGATGATGGTTCGCGCCTCGGCCGTGAGTAGGAGCGGGGAGACCGACGCGCGGGCGTCCGGTGCCGGGAGACCGACCGTCACGGTTCGTCCGCCGGCGGCGGTAGCGGCCAGCGCGGTCTCGAAGGCACGAGCGTTACCCGCGGCCTCGATCACCACGGGCGCTCGCACTCCGGCGTCGAGCAGCTGCTGGGGCGTGTAGGTCTCGGTCACGCCGCAGTCGCGGGCGGCCGTGAGTTTCTGCTCGACACCGTCAACACCGATCACGTGATGCCCGAGCGAGAGCGCCACGAGTACTGCGGCCATGCCGACACCACCGAGTCCCACGACAATCACGGTCTCGCCCGGTTCGGGCCTGGCAGAATTGAGCACCGCACCGCCGCCGGTCAGCACGGCGCAGCCGAGCAGAGCCGCGACATCCGCCGGAACATCCGGATCCACGCGCACCACCGAGGCCCGGTTGACGACCGCGTGGGTCGCGAAGGCGGAGACTCCGAGATGGTGGGAGACCGGATGCCCGTCCCGGTGGAGGCGCATCGCCCCGCCGAGCAGTGTGCCGGCATTGTTGGCCGCGCTTCCGAGCTCGCAGGGGAGGCGACCACCGGTGGCGCATCCCGCACACGCGCCGCAGCGAGGAAGGAAGGTCATCACCACTCGGTCGCCGGGCACGAGGTCAGTGATATCGCCGCCGAGTTGCTCGACGATTCCGGCGGCCTCATGGCCGAGAAGCATCGGGGTCGGCCGCACCCGATTGCCGTCGACGACTGACAGGTCCGAGTGGCAGACGCCAGCCACCTCGATGCGTACCAGGAGCTCGCCGGGGCCCGGAGCATCCAGTTCCAGCCGACAGATCGACAGGGGAGTGGATGCAGCGAAGGGCGGTTCCGCTCCGCTGCGCTCGAGTACCGCGCCGACGATCTCCATTGATGCCTTTTGTTGGAGGGTGTGCTGATCGACCGGGAAACCGACCGGGCGGTATGGAGTCTACCCGTCCGTCCGGGGAAACGGCCTGCGCGCCAGCGAGTGACACTCGCGCCAGCGGAGCT
>JAYTTG010000044.1:0-9893 GCA_043745175.1 Microbacteriaceae bacterium | reverse complement strand
TCTCCAATGAGAGTCTCGGTACTGCGCTCCGGCAGGCGCAGGGCCGCGGCAAGCTCACCCACCAAGGAACGCCGAGCCACCCGGGCGGCAGACCCGCGGCGCACCAGGGACGTGTCCGCGGGCATCAGGGATGCGGTGGCCTCGCTCCAACAACGGGCCTGTTCGACCAGTTCGGCCCGCTGGGCGGCAGACCCGCGCGACCGGCAGGTCGACCTCCACCACATCGTCGATCAACTCGCCCATCGTGTCAAGAAAACAGGCCGCCACAGACGCTGGAGCAGCACAGACGCGGTTAGCACCGCGGAATCCGGCGCACGATCACCCCCGGAGACGGGCGTCGTAGTGGTTTCCATAACCGAATCCCACACCACACCACCAACATGCCCATCCCACCCAGCCGGGAACAAAAAACTCGGGGAGAACAGCTTCGAAGCAGCGCTGGGGAGGAGAAGAACAGGCCCGGGACGGCGGATCCCGATACCCACGCAGGGCAAACCCCCGCCGGAACTGTACCGGCTCGACATCACCCCTGTGCGGTGCCCCCGAGACCGACCGCGCTCGCGAAATAGTCGAGATGGTCGAGGTCGGCCAGATCCAGGATCTCGACGTACAGGCGATCAACTCCCGCCGTCTCGAAATCAGCCACCCGGTCACGAATCTCGCTCTCGTCGCCACTCAAGCCTTCAAGCTCCGAGAGGGACACGCCGACCCTGACCGCTCGCCGTTCACGGTCGGCGAGTGAATCTCCGGCGCACAGGGTCTGCACAGTGGATCGTCGGAGGGACGAGGGGTCCCGACTGATGCGCTCGCAGGCCACGGCGACGCGGTCGAAGTGAAATCGCGTGGCGGTCGGATTCTCCCAGCCGGAGTTGAACTCCCGGGCCCACCGCGCAGCCAACTCCGGGGTGCGAGTCGTACCGTCTCCTCCGATGATGATGGGAACGTGATCCTGCGTCGGCTTGGGCAAGCCGGGGGCTCGATCAAGCCGGTATGCATCGCCGGCGAAGGAATAGGTCTCCCCCACCGGGGCTTTCCAGAGTCCATCGAGAATTTCCAGCTGCTGCGCAAATCGATCGAAACGTTCGGAGATGCCTGGTAATTCGATGCCAGTGGCCGCATGCTCGCGTTCCCACCATCCAGCACCCAGGCCAAGCTCCACGCGTCCGCCGCTCATCTGGTCAACCTGTACCACTGTTACGGCAAGTACAGACGGATGCCGGAATGTAGCGGATGTCATCAGGCTCCCCAATCGGATCGTCGACGTCTCCCGCGCCAGCCCCGCCAGCGTGATCCAGGTATCGGTTGGTCCCGGAATACCGTTTCCCGCTCCCGCGTTCAAGTGATCGGAACGGAAGAACCCGACAAACCCCAGCCGCTCCGCATGACGCGCGACGCGCAATTGATCCTCGTAGCTCGCACCCTCGTGCGGCTCGATCATCACGCAGTATTCCATTCCGCCAGCGTCCCACAGCCAGGTGCAGCGAAAGACTCAGTATCGGAATTCGGCCAAGTACATTCCCGCCGAAGAAACGCCGTCGTACGCTTAATGACGCGGGAGCAGGCGGCAGAAATCCTCGACCAGGGTGACGAAGTCGAAGGACTGCATCCCGACTTCTGCTGTGTCAACGGCACCTTCCAGCGTGAATTTCTCCCGGTCTGCCCCTTCAATAATGCGCGGTTCGGGAGTTTCATCGAGCTAACGCAGGCCGGAGAAAGCCACGGCTGCACGACGCGGAAGGTCGGCGAGAATGAGCGAAAACGATGAGCCGGATGACGCGCACCTGCGTCCCCCCGGCGTATCCGATGAGACCGTCGAAGCCCTGGGGAAGTTGTCGGAGGCATTTGAAGTCGTCGAACACGCTCGCGGGCTGTTGTATGGCTTCCACCGCCTGACCGGGAAAGCGGATCTGGCATTGGGAGAAGCGGCCAGGCTGATGAGAGTCGCCGGTCACCACGCCATCGCCGACGAACTCGAACACAACATCGTGGGGCGGAATGTCATTGATGGTCGATGGACCTTCCAGGTCGTTGAGGATTACGACCAGAACTATTACGCTCCCCTGAGAGACGCGGAGAACGGTGCCCGACAGGACCTCGTGGGCGGGAGGCGGCATCTCTACGAGGCCGAGATGAAAGAAGAGCGCCGCACCCACGGTAGGCCTCACCACGAAGCACAACCGCCGGAGTTGTGGACACGGTAGTTGCTGACACCGGAGTTGCGAACACGGTAGTTACGAACACGGTAATTCTGGACACAGTAGTTGTGATTGGCCACACGACCGTAGGCCCGTGATTCCTTTGGGTTTGCACGACCATTCGTCCTGGATAGTGTGGATCACTTCCGCTCCCTGGGTGCGGTTATTAGATCTTCAGTGCATCACGGCAACCATCCGGCGCGGGGTTGCGACCCACCGTCGAAACAATGGGGAACTGCGCTTCACGTGAGGTGATGCCGCCTTTGCCGAAGTGGGGACCGCGCGTTGCTCTGCAGCTACAGCGCCTCGACCGTGCTGTGGGCGAACTGTATCGTGAGCGGATGGACCTGCACTTCTGCGGCGAACTCTGGTACTGGCGGGGTCCGGCGCCGTTTCATTTCGTCACGGTGCCGGACGAAGAAAGCGCCGAAATAGCTAGTTTCGCGTCCCTCATCACCTACGGCTGGGGCATGATTCCGGTAGCCTTTCGTATCGGCGACACCGAGACCACCACCTCGCTGTGGCCCAAAAACGGCGGCTACATCGTGCCGGTGAAGAAGCTGGTGCGGCAAGCCGAGGTTCTGGATGTCGGCGATCAAGTCGACGTATTCCTCGGATTACAACTGCACTCCCGTTAGCGCCACGAAGACCGCGCCTCGCGAAATCTGTTCTCGGCAAAGCGCTACCGTTAAACCATGACGCCTCCTCCTGACTCCATGCCCAGCGAGGCAGACACTGCCCCCGCCACCCTGACTTTTTCCGAACTCGGACTCACCGACGCCGTGCTCAAGGCGCTGAAGGATGTTGGCTACGAGACCCCCTCCGCCATCCAGGCCGCGACCATCCCTCCTCTGCTGGCCGGGCGGGATGTCGTGGGCCTCGCCCAGACCGGCACCGGGAAGACCGCCGCGTTCGCGCTGCCGATCCTCTCCCGCCTCGATCTGGCCCAGAAGAACCCGCAGGCGCTCGTGCTCGCGCCGACGCGGGAGCTCGCGCTACAGGTCTGTGAGGCGTTCGAGCAATACGCCTCCGGCATGCGCGGGGTGCACGTGCTTCCCGTCTACGGCGGCCAGGCCTACGGAGTGCAGCTCTCTGCACTGCGACGCGGCGTGCACATTGTCGTCGGCACTCCCGGCCGCATCATGGACCACCTCGCCAAGGGCACTCTCGACCTGTCCGAGCTCAAGTACCTGGTGCTCGATGAGGCCGACGAGATGCTCAAGATGGGCTTCGCCGAGGATGTCGAGACGATTCTGGCTGACACCCCGGACGACAAGCAGGTCGCGTTGTTCTCGGCAACGATGCCCGCGCAGATCCGACGAATCTCGAAAAAGTATTTGCATGATCCGGCCGAGATCACGGTGGAAAACAAGACCACGACCTCGGCGAACACAACGCAGCGCTACCTGATGGTGTCCTATCCGCAGAAGGTCGATGCCCTCACCCGCATCCTCGAGGTCGAGAACTTCGAGGGCATGATCGTGTTCGTGCGCACCAAGAACGAGACGGAGACCCTCGCCGAAAAACTGCGCGCTCGCGGATACTCCGCCGCCGCGATCAGTGGAGACGTCGCCCAAGCCCAGCGCGAACGCACTGTGAACCAACTCAAGTCAGGCAAGCTCGACATCCTGGTGGCAACGGATGTCGCGGCCCGCGGTCTCGATGTCGAGCGCATCAGCCATGTGATCAACTACGACATCCCCATCGATACCGAGTCGTATGTGCATCGCATCGGCCGCACCGGCCGGGCAGGCCGCAGCGGTGCCGCGATCAGCTTCGTCACGCCCCGCGAGCGTCGTCTCCTTGACGCGATCGAACGGGCAACCCGCCAACCGCTCACCCAGATGCAGCTTCCGAGCGTCGAAGACGTCAACGTCACACGGCTGGCTCGCTTTGACGACGCGATAACCGAGGCACTCGGACAGGGAGATCGCGTTGCGGGTTTCCGCGACATCATCAGTCACTACATCGAGCATCACGATGTGCCGGAAGTGGATGTCGCGGCCGCGCTCGCGATTGTGGCCCAGGGCGAGACCCCACTGCTGCTCTCCCCCGAGCGACAGCGTCATGAGCATGCCGAGCGTGCCGACTGGGGCAACCGCCCCGAACGAGCTGACCGACCGGAACGAGCCGACCGCACCGAACGGCGTGCACGCCCCAACGCGGGCCCGATGTCGACCTATCGCATTGAGGTCGGCAAGCGCCACAAGGTGGAGCCCCGCCAGATCGTGGGTGCGATCGCGAATGAGGGGGGCTTGAGCCGAGAAGACTTCGGGCACATCAAAATTCTGCCCGACTTCTCGCTTGTCGACCTGCCGGCGAACCTGCCCGGTGACGTGCTTGAGAAACTGAAGGGCACTCGCATCAGCGGCAAGCTCATCGAGATCCGAGCGGATCGCGGCGGGGCGCGAAAAGAGGGAGCCCGAACGGAGGCTGACCGGACTGACCACGGTGCCCGAACTGACCACGGTGCCGATCGACCTCCGCGCCGTCCCAATCGTGACTAACACCTCACCCCGCACCCGCCCCGGGCGGCCCACCCTTGCCATTGGCACGCTCCGGCGAGGATGAGCTAGAGATTCGTTCCCGGTGTCACCGTGCGTGACCGTCCCGATCCGCAGCACTGGGCAGACGACAAGCCATTTTGCTGTACGTCAAGAGGGCGCTGTCCGGCAATCATCCGGACTGGTTACTGGATCGCCTGGACTAAATCCGATGTCCGATGCTGTGGGAGTCGGTGCGCACGACCAAATCCGGGGTCGACTCGGGTCACGCTTGCCGGGATAGGTGCGGTGTGGGGATGCCTCTGCGGCCTCGGGGCTTGAAAATCTCACCGAATTCGATGCGTGGCTCTCTATCCGCTATCGCAACAGCTCCCCCACAACCGTAGGTGTGCCCGTGATCGTGATCGGCGGATCACTGGTCGGCGGCACGGGGGATTCGCCCGGTTATCATCCATGCGCCGGACAGACCCAGTCCTGCTACTCCTCGTCACGCTCGTCACCCTCGTCACGCTCGTTCTGGGCCTCGCGGTTGTCATGAGGCGGGCGACCACCTACCGAATTGGATGGTTTCGGATTTGGTTGATCAGCCCGGCGCTCTCCGCGCCGTCGAGTTGCGCGGCCGACGAGCTCGACAATCGCCCCTATGGCGATGACCGTCGCGATGGCCACGACGACCGCGATCAGGGGATTACTCCTGAAGAGCGATCCGGCAAAAACTGCCACCAACACGTGATAGGTCGTATAGGCCGCCGAGGCGAGGAGGGCGATCGGCAAATACCGAACGAACGGGAGCCGTGATGAGCCTGCCGTCATCGTCACCGCAACGCGAGCTACCGGTACGAACTTCGCGGAGACGAGAAAGAGAGCTGGCCTGCGCACGAGCCCCCGTTCGGCCCACCGAAACATCGCGACGAGCCGCGGCCGCCTCATCCATGCCCACCGTGTCGTACCGAGTCGGTGTCCGTTCGCGAAAGCGACGGCGTCTCCGGCGGTGCTCGCAATAATCGCTACCGCCAGCACCAGCCACACAGGGGGTCCATGGCCCGTAGCGGAGAGGGATGCCAGTGCGACTACCGCGGTCTCCCCGGGAACGAAGGGGAAAAAGCCATCAACAATGAGGAGAGCAGCGAGAAGCACATAGGCCCAGGGGGATGCGGCAATTCCGATGAGCACATCGACCAGATTCATTGAGACACCCACGAGCCCTAGAGCTGAGCGATAGTACGGCCGCGATCAGGCGGGCAGAGGAGGCCACGGATCACCGGGAAGCCCCAAAGACACCCGAATCTCAGCGCCGCAAGTTGAGAAAGGAAGCGAACTTCCCGCGCACGTGGGGCTTTGGATTCACCGGCCCAACGCTCGGCGAAGGTGAAAGCTATTTCCACCACCGTGAGGGACGATCGCGCGAGTATCTCGAACAGGATCTTCAGCCCCTGCGGTCGAAGCAAGCGCACCTCGGCCGACGCGCGGTGCACAGCGAAGAAGCCGGCCGTCGGATCAGAACACGAACGCAGCTTGAGGGGGAACATGGCCACAGTGAGCATCTTCGCTCCCAACGATGCAATCGCGCGGACCCACTCATCCCGTCCAACCGACGAACCACCGTTGGCGTATCGGGAGGCGATAACACCATCTGCCCCGTTGGCCTTGCCCGCAGTCACGAGGGCGGGGATCATTTCCGGCGGATGTTGCGGGTCCCGACCCATCACGATGACCCCATCCCCTCTACCTTTCCGAATCCCCGCAACGACCGCCCCGGATAGTTCACCCGCGGGCTTCTTCCGGCGGAGCGGGTACACATCCGTGCGGGAGTCGACCTGGGCAATTGCCTCAGGGGTGTCATCCGTCGAGTCATCAACACAGACGATCTTCGTCTCGAACCGGGTGACCGCTGCCCCTATTCGCGCGACATGTTCTGGGATTTTCGCTGCCCCAGTGGATTTAGGCACAATCACGGAAATGTCCATCACGAACCTTCCATTTCGAAAACCGGCGCGTCGCCTCCACAAGTTTAGGATGCGGGATGGCCTCTCAGACGTGAGTGAGAAAGGCAGGCCGGACTGCCAGAAGCGTTACGCGGCACGCGCCAGGGAGAAAGCGTTATGACCAGAAACCGACCTTACAGTCGATGACCTTCGCGAGGGTGGTGTGAACAGAGGACATTGATCTGAACTCCCAGTGGACAATCCAATGCAGAGTGCGCCGTGGTGCACCGCAGAAATTGGTGAAATTAGCCTCGGGACCGGTCGGAAAGAGCAACAACAGGCGAGCGCAATATCGGAGACTCCGGTTGACATTCAGGAGATCGGCAGAGATCTCGCCGACGGTAGGCGACCCAATTCACGGCGCTGCATCGCCGGCGCTCCTTCGATTGGTGGGTGATGGTCCGAGTAGATTCGCCGATGACTAAGGTTTCGCCCCGCTATCTCCGGAGCGCCTTCTCCTCACTGTGATGATCACGACACCGGCCACGATGAGCACGGCCGGAGCGATGCTCACCGGTCCGGTTTCCCGGTGCACACCTGCTCGCGCGTGCGACACACTCATCCAGTCGGCGAACGATGCTCCGAGCGGACGCGTGGTGACAGAGGCGAACCAGAAAGCGAAGACAGGGCTGAAACCGGCGAATCTGTGACCCAGTGCGGGAATCGCGATCACCATGACGAACGGCATGCCAGCGGCGAGGTATCCGAGGTGCAGCATCCTGGCTGTCATATCCCCGGTCGCGGTTCCGAGGGCAAAAGTCACCAGAACGGTGGCCCAATAGAACAATTCGCGACGTCGAGACGTGATGCTGTGGATGGAGAGCGTTCGTTCGCTGCGATGACACACCAGGAAGATAACTCCGAGCGTACCTGCGAAGGAGACCATCGATACCAGGGAGGGAACGCCGATCACGATGGGGGTCACATCGGCGGCCATCGTGACGAAAACACTCACCATGGCAACGGCCAGCCAATAGACAGATGGCACATATCGGGTTACCGCAAATCGAGGAACAACGGCGATGGTGAAGACGACGGCACCAAGGCCAACAACGACGGCAGGTCCGATCGAACGGGCCAGGAAGTCCGCGGTGGTCTCACCCATCCCCGTCGTCAGCACCTTGACGATCCAAAACATCGCCGTTACCTCTGGAACCTTCACCGCGGAAACCGGTGCGAACTTCGTCAGCGCACGAGCTGGAGTCTTTTCTCCGCGGCGCGTACCGTGTCGTCCAAGAACTAAGAAACGCCTGAGAATCGAACGGCTTCGACGTTTATCAGATTCCACTTGCGCAAACTTGGAGCACCATGATTCCATTTCATATCCCCGCTGGACTCCTCGATCCTCAATCTCTCATCTCGGGTGCCGGCGCTTGGGGCCTGGTGATCGTGTGCGTTGCGGTGTTCGCCGAAACCGGCTTGCTCGTGGGGTTTTTTCTTCCCGGCGACACTCTTTTGTTCTTCACCGGCGTGCTCACCCTTGGCGGCGCCATCCGGCAACCGCTCTGGCTGGTCATCCTTCTCGTGGGTATTTCTGCGGCGCTCGGCGATCAACTCGGCTACACGATCGGGCGAAGGTCGGGGCCCGCTGTCTTCGAGCGCCGCGAGTCCGGGGTGTTCAGCCGAAAGAGCGTTAAACGCACGCAGGGTTTCTTCAATCGATTCGGACCGGTCGCGGTAACGATCGCCCGATTCGTTCCCGTCGTGCGCACAATCGCTCCCCTCGCTGCCGGTGTCGGACGCATGCCGCGTCGGCTGTTCACCGTATTCAACCTCGCAGGAGCTGCGCTCTGGTCCGGATTGATTGTCCTTCTCGGGTTCGGGCTTGCTCATGTACCGGGAGTGACCGACTTCGTTTCGCAGTACATCGACATCGTGTTGGTCGCAATTGTGGCCGCTTCCGTCGTGCCGATCGTCGTCCGCACGATCATCGTGCGCAAACGGGCTGTGCCATCGCACGATGCCGAATGACCAACCGGCTTACGGCCGCTTCACCGGCGGCCGTCACCAGAGCTTCTGCCCTCACCCTGCGCGCCGGTAACCGCGGAGAACTCGACCACAGCGGCTCGGTTGTATGCAATCCCATCGAGGAACGAGGGCCGCACGTCTCCCCTCAGGAATGCACGCATCCCCTCCGCAAGTTCCTCATCACCCTGCGGCACGATCCAAATTGCCGAATCGGGGAGCGCATCGTGAACGGAGTCGAATTCCACGGAGACGATGGGCATGCCGGCGAGCGCGGCCTCAAGGAGCACCATCGGTTGGCCTTCATAGTTGCTCGACAGCACGAAACAATCGGATGCCGCAAGCACGGGGAAGGGATTAGGGAAGGGGCCGACGACGAACGCGACGAGCGACAGGCCAAGACTGTTGATCAACGCCTGCAGTTCGCCGCGAAGAGGGCCATGGCCGATAATCATCAACCGGACGGCAGAGTGTTCTCGATACACCTCGGCGAATGCACGAATGAGTCGAGCCTGGTTTTTCTCCGGAGAGAACCGTCCGACAGTCGTGAACCACACCGAGTCGACCCGCTGCAGTTCGTCGATCCAGCGGCGATCATCCTGCTCCGGTGTTTCGTCTTCATTGTGATAGTTCGCCACGGACGATAACGGACTCACGAGTCCCTTTCGCACATGCGATTCATCTACGAGGTTCCGGGCGAAGACGAAGGATTCCCGGCGGAGTCCATATGGAGGGCCGAGCGCTTCACGGTTGATTCGCCGGAGGCTCGCCGATACGGAAACCAACGAATCGAAATCCCGATACAGGCTGAATACCGCGGGCAGGGAGCGCTTCATCCGGCGGCGACTTCCGACGAATCGGCTCTTCTCCAGTGCGAGGTCATTGTGCATCCAGATGGAGCGGAACCCGCCAGGGGAATGAAGAAGAAGCGATGCCCAGAAAGCGGTGTACCCACTGAATTCAACGACTGACTCGAATTGCGAGTCGCCGAAACAGCGTGCCCACTCGCTGCGCCACATCCGTTGCTCGTTCAGCGTCTCTGGCCGCCTCCGAAGCGCGGGGTAACGCTCTTGAAGTCGACGGAACAGGTGCGTGAATTTGCTCCCATTCATGCCACCGACCCGAAGAAACTGTCGCACCTGGGGTGGTATCCGCTGTTGGTTCGACAGTTGCTGGGCGCGACGAGGACGGTTGAAAACGACGGAGACGTCATAGGCGCTGTGATCGATCGCGCCGAGCAGGTT
>JAYTTG010000043.1:0-2675 GCA_043745175.1 Microbacteriaceae bacterium | reverse complement strand
ATGCCCTGGATGTCTTTGCGCTCGAGCGTGATGATGTCGCCTTCGATGACACCGCGCCAGCCGTCCCGGAAGCCCACGAACTCCTGTTTGTAAATCTGCGTGCCCTTGAGGACGGCGCCGCGGATCACCGCGTTCAACCCGGGGCAGTCTCCACCGCTGGTGAGGATTCCAATGCTCATGACACCATCCTTCCGTAGGTTGGCCGCCTGCCGATCCCACCCGTGCCGACGGCACTCGTAAGAGTCGGGTAAAACGCAGACCGTGAGCATGCGCGCCCACAATCCACGGAGCACCATGTCCGAACTCAACGGGGGGTCCCATCGCCAATCCGTCCGACTGCCGGCCTCCGGTCGCACCCCGGTGCCACCGGCACCCGACGCACGCACCGTTCGCCCGGTGGCTCCGCCCGTTCCGGATGCCTAGGCCGCGTCCGGCCCCCAGCCGCGGCGGCTTATGCCCGGCCTACTGCGGTAAATCCGGGAGGCACCGCTGCACAGCGGGGCCATTGCCGCCTCTTACCCTCCTGCTCCGCGACGACGAGCGGATGCTCGGAGCACGCCGTGTCGGCGGCGAGCTCGTCGCACACCATCAGTTCTACCCGCCACGGCCCGATCCCCTCGGTGTCGGTGAGCGGGGTAAACACGAGGAACAGCAGGATCTTGGGAACGGCCAGGGGTCTCGATGTCGCGGGGAACTGGCGAAGACCCGGTCGATCGGTGCGGCCACGCACCAGGGATGCGCTCGCGCTAGAGCTTGCCGGGGGCGTCGAGCCCGCCAGTGCAGGGGGCTCCGGGCTCCGGAGCGTTCCCACTATTCCTGTATTTCTCGAAGAACTGGGAGATTCGGGGATCCGTCACCGACAACACTGTCACCTGGGCGTTCCAGGCACTGAGCACGATCGGGCCCGGCAGCCCCGGGTAGGGCGAGAGCACGGTGTAGGTGGAGGGCATCCGATCGCGGAGCTTGGTGACGGACTCGGTTGGCAGCGACGGATCGTAGGTGACCCAGACCGCACCGTGCTCGAGGTCGTGCACCGCATTCTCATTGGGCACAGGCTCCGTGTAGATTCCGCAATTGAGCCAGATGGCGTCGTGCGGTCCGCCCACCGGCGGGGTCTGGTCGTAGGTGACCGGTCCCTGCACGTGTCCAGCGGTGTTGCTGTAGGTCGTGAGGCCCCTGATTCCCGAGGCGGCGGAGTTTTCGGAGCCGGCAGACGGCGTTTTGGTGGGCTTCGAGGTGAGCACGATCGACGTGACGACGAGCGCGATCACGGCGACAGCCGCCACGCTACCAACCGCGATGGCGACGCGGCGTACTCGGGCGCGGCGCTTTTCTGCGGCGCGCAAGGCCTCGAGCTTGCTCTCGCGGCTGACCTTCGGTGATGACGAGCCGGGAGCGGGGGTGACAGGGTTCACGGGATCTCTTTCGATGGGAGCCCTCTATTTCACCACTCGGGCTGGCGTGTTCGTCACCGTCACCAGCTGGTTCACATCGAAACGGTCGGTGCATCCGCGGTCGAGGGTGGCACCGCTTGGTCGTCCTGTGCGCCCTTGTGTCGGAGGCGTCCCCGTATTCTGAGAAGCATGGAACAGGCGCCGCTCAGGAGCAGCTATCGCCCGCCGCATCCGCTCGATCTCGCCCAGACGCTGCGACCGCTCAGTCGGGGAACCGACGATCCGACGATGCAGTGGGATGCCTCTGGCGTCTGGCGCACGCTGCCGACGCCACTCGGTGCCGCCACCCTGCACCTCGCTTCGCAGCGCGGCACGGTGACTGCGACGGCGTGGGGGGATGGCGCGGAGTGGGCGATTTCCGCGGTACCGGAGCTGCTCGGCGGTGGCGACGATTCCGCCGGCTTCGATGTGTCGCACAACCCATTCCTGCACGAGTCGCACCGGCGCAATCCCGGGCTGAGGCTACTGCGCACGGGCCTCGTGCTCGAAATGATGATCGCCGCCATCTTCGAGCAGAAGGTGACCGGCAAGGAGGCCCGACGTGCCTGGGCGACTCTCGTGCGCGCCCACGGAGAACCCGCGCCCGGTCCTGCTCCGAGTGGCATGCGAGTCTTTCCTTCTGCTCGGGCCTGGCGACTGATCCCGTCCTGGGAATGGCACACGGCGGGGGTCGACCCCCAGCGCTCGCGCACGGCGATTGCGGCGGCATCCGTCGCCGGTGGCCTGGAGCGCACTCTTGCACTCGGTCGGGGCGGCGCCGAGGTGGCGAAGAGATTGCGCAGCGTGCCTGGCGTCGGTGTCTGGACTGCCGCCGAGACCACCCAGCGCGCCCATGGAGACGCGGATTCGGTAAGCGTCGGCGACTATCACCTCCCCGCGGTCGTCGGCTGGGCGCTCATCGGCAGCCCGGTGGACGACGACGGGATGCTCGAATTGCTCGCCCCCTGGACCGGTCACCGGCAACGCGTGATGCGACTGATCGAGGCGAGCGGCTTTGCGAAACCACGGTTCGGGCCGCGGATGACGATCCAAGATCACCGGCGCCATTAGCGTTGTCTCGTGCACCTCATCTTTCGAACCTTCCTCGTCTGGCTGCGCCGCAACGGCCCGCGTCTCGACCCTCATGAGGTCGGGCGCATGACCTTTCGCGTGCTCCCGACCGACCTTGACGTGCTCGGCCACATGAATAACGGTGTGTACCTGTCGATCATGGATCTCGGC
>JAYTTG010000042.1:0-2680 GCA_043745175.1 Microbacteriaceae bacterium | reverse complement strand
GTGTCGACGTCGACCAGTTCGGGCAGCATTCGTACTCGAAGACCCGCCGCGGCGAGCCGGTCACGCTGGAGCTGCCCGGTGTTGTCCTGCGACATCGGAATGCCGCGAATCAGCGAGCCATCGGGCTTTGCCATCGCGATCGTCCAGTAGCCGCCATCGACCGCGAATCCGAGAAAGGCATCAACGTCAACAGGCCACTCATCGAAGAGCGGCGCGAGGATCGCGGCATCCAACTGGGGCGTATCCATGCCGATGAGTACCGTCGGACCCTCGCATTCGTCGAATATCGCTCCGAGACGCCTGTCCAGATTCCCACTCACTTGATGTATCACATCATAGGGTTCGGAGCCGAGCGGGAATAGGTTGCCATCGAAGAGCAGAATCCGTCGGGACGCG
Source organism: Microbacteriaceae bacterium (assembly GCA_043745175.1). GTDB lineage: Bacteria > Actinomycetota > Actinomycetes > Actinomycetales > Microbacteriaceae > Lacisediminihabitans. The sequence continues at coordinate 2,284 of JAYTTG010000042.1, read as the reverse complement.
GCGAGCGCGCTCACCGCTCGGAAGGTGTCGGCCAGGCTCGCGGAGGCGAGGATGGCTGCCTGTTCGAGGCTCAGCGGGGGGTGCAACCGGGTCTTCACCCGCCCCGGAATGCACTCCTTGGCGATGATGATGAGCGTAGTCACTGGTTACTCGCCCTCAGTAGTCGCGTCATGTCGGTAATGGCCACCACGGTGCCGCGGATGGTACCCGTAACTTTAGAGCGACCAATGCGCGGGGAATAGGGGGTTGCTTTCTCAGCAATCTTCCAGCCTGCGCGGGATGCCTTCAGCACCATCTCGAGCGGATAGCCACTTCGGCGGTCGGTGAGTTCGAGGCCGAGCAGGGCCACGCGGTTCGCCGCTCGCATCGGTCCAAGGTCGTGCAAGGCCGCTCCGGTCGCCCGGCGCATGAGCCGGGCGAGGGCGAAGTTTGCGACACGGGCGTGGAGCGGCCACGCTCCGCGGGTGGTCGGCTGTCTCCGCCCGAGGGCGAGGTCGGCCGCGCCGCTACTGACGAGCGCGACGAGCGGTTCGAGATCCCGCGGATCCATCGACGCGTCGGCATCACAGAAGGTGACGATCGGTGCCGTTGCCGCGAGCAGGCCGGCATGGGCGGCCGATCCGAATCCCCGGCGTGCTTCGTGCACGACCAGGGCGCCGGCAGCTTCGGCGATCTCGGCCGATCGGTCGGTGGACCCGTTGTCGACGACGATCGCCCGATACCCTTCGGGCAGGTGGGAGAGCACCCAGGGCAGGGCGGCCTCTTCGTTCAGACAGGGGAAAACAACGTCGACGCGCGCAGTAGTCACACTCGTTAGCGTAAGAGGCGTCTGCCACCGGAGTTGCTGCTCAGCATTACGAAATGCTGACCGATGGCCGTTGTCGCTGCATCCACGCCGATTTCCCGGGTTGTCGACTTATCCTGAGCGGGTGAGTACGTCATCCGCAACCGGGCCATCGACGACCGTGGCGCCCGACCCGCTCGCGTTTCCCGACCAGCTGCGCGATCGCCGCATCCTGGTGGTGGACGACGACGCCACGGTCTCCGAGGTGGTGTGCAGCTACCTTCGCTCTGCCGGCTTCATCGTCGAGAGTGTTGCCGACGGTGTCAGCGCCGTCGAGACTGCCGCACGAATCCGCCCCGACCTCGTGGTACTCGACCGCATGCTGCCCGGAATCGACGGGGTCGAGGTGTGCCGCCGCATCCGTGCCGACCGGCCCGTACCGGTGATCATGCTCACGGCGCTGCGTGAGGAAGAGGATCGAATCGACGGCCTCGAAGCGGGAGCTGACGACTACCTTGCCAAGCCCTTTTCGCCGCGTGAGCTCGTGCTGCGGGTGAAATCAATCCTGCGCCGGAGCCTTCCCGAATTCTCGCCTGAGTCGGCCATTGACGCCGGAGAGTTCCATCTCGACGTGTCGTCGCGACGGGTCACCCTGCGCGGAGAGCCGATCGCGCTCACCATCCGCGAATTCGACCTGATCGCATTTTTGTTGAAGCATCCTCGACAGGTCTTCAGTCGCGAAGAACTGCTCCGGGCCGTGTGGGGCTGGGAATTCGGTGACCTCTCGACGGTCACCGTGCACGTGCGTCGCCTCCGGGAGAAGATCGAACGGGATGCGGCGCATCCCACCGTTCTGAGTACCGTGTGGGGCGTCGGCTACCGCTTCGACGTCGAATCGGCGGTCACTCCATGACCATGACTGACCTGCTCATGGTCTCCATTCTGGCACTCGGTTGTGCCGTGGTCGTCGGTGCGGTGTCGCTGGTGGTGCTCCGATTCATGACCCGTACCTCGCTCGTGCTCCAGCTGTGCGTGGTCGTGCTCGCCGCGGTGCTATCGATCGCCGGGGGGATGTGGCTCGCCGCCTCGGTGATGCTCGTGACGCCGCACGATCTCACCGTGCTGCTCTCGGTGGCCGCGATCGCGGGGATCGTCTCCCTCTCTCTCGCTGCGCTGCTCGGTCGCTCCCTGGTGCGCAACAGTCGTCAATTGATCGCCGCGACCCGGCGCATCGGCACCGAGGAGGCGATGACCGAACAGGTGCGTCACTCGAGCAACGAATTCGCCGCGCTCGCCCTCGAACTGACAGCGACCAACCGTCGCCTCGCCGAATCACGCGGTCGCGAGGCACTCGCGGAGAATTCGCGGAGGGAACTCGTGGCCTGGATCTCGCACGACCTTCGCACTCCGCTCGCCGGCATCCGCGCCATGGCCGAAGCGCTCGAAGACGGCATGGTGGACGAGCCGGAGCGCTATTTCCGGAATGTGCGCAGCCAGGTT
>JAYTTG010000041.1:0-2681 GCA_043745175.1 Microbacteriaceae bacterium | reverse complement strand
CTGCGGTCTCCGGGCTGCATATGGTGACCGGGGAGGGGCAACTGCTCGAGGTCGACCGCACCCATCCGCAGTACGACGGGATGGTCGTCTCGCTCGGGGCGCTCGGCATCGTCACCCGCGTGACCCTTGATATCCAACCGACCTTCCACGTGCGCCAGGATGTGTACACCGCTCTGCCCTGGAGTGTCGCGCTCGCCAACTTCGAGGCAATCACGTCGAGCGCATACAGCGTGAGCCTATTCACCGATTGGCGGGGCGACGCTCTCCAGACCGCGTGGTTCAAGACCCGACTGTCGGCGGGGGAACCCGGGTCGATGCCATCGACGATGTTCGGGGCGACGGCGTCGACCACCGAGACCTCGCTTGCCGAAGGCGAGAACAACACGACGGTTCAGGGCGGCATCCCGGGCCCGTGGTCCGAGCGCCTTCCCCATTTCCGGCTCGATTCGACCCCGAGCAATGGAGATGAGATCCAGACCGAGTACTTCGTCGATCGACGACAGGCGCCCGACGCGCTGGCTGCGGTCCGCGCTATCGGCCACTCCATCGCCCCGCACCTGCTGATCACCGAGCTGCGCACTGTAGCGGCGGATGACCTGTGGCTGAGCCAGGCCACCGAGCGCCCGAGCCTCGCTATCCATTTCACCTGGAAGAACGAGCCGGAGGCAGTGGCCCGGCTCGCGCCGCAGATCCAGGCGGCACTCGCGCCGTTCCACGCGCGGCCGCACTGGGGCAAGTGGAACACGATGACCGTTGATGACATCGCGCTGCTCTACCCGACGCTGCCCGAATTCGTCGTCCTGGCCGAGCGGATGGACCCACAGCACCGTTTCCGCAACGCCTACCTTGAGCGGGTGCTCGGCCTGGCCGACTGAGAACCCTACTCGATGGTCTGCTGCAATGACCACTGACTACCCTCTTCCCGCCTCGAGAGCGCCGCTATCACCGTCTCACGCACCGGGTCGAACCCGCCGACGATGGCGCAAGTGCGCGGCTAGGACAGGGCTTCGGTCGGGGCAGGATCAACGAAACGCATCCAGCCCCAGACCGCCACGCTGAGCGCGGCGAAGGCACCCGCGGAAAGTACCGCGCCAATGACCGGGAATGACGCTTCTTCCCCGCCAAGGATGACCACGGATCCGAAGAGGGCGACGACCGTTATAGTGGCGAGCCAAGCCGGCCGCGACCACTCGAACACCATGCGCCCGGGAAGGCTGGCGATGGGCAGAACCAGCACGACCACCGATCCGAGGCCTGCGAGCGCGATAGTGGCGAGCGTCTCATCCGCAAACATGGCCAAGAATCCCGCAGCCGAAGCGAACAGGCTGTGCAGTAGCCAGCAGACCGCGGCGAGCACGGTGATCGCGCCGATCTCCACGAGGCTGACGATCGCCCGCACGCGCGCGCCGACGGTACTCGTAAAACCGACGCCGATCAACACTCCGGCGATGACGGGGGGATGGATGCCGGTGGCGCGTGACAGCAGCGCGGCGAGCAGCGCGGCGAGCAACAGTAGGGGCACAAACCGCAGGCGCCCGGTTACCCCCTGCACACGGGATCCAATCCTCGTCGCGATCGCGACCCCGACGACGTTGAGCACTGCGAGGCCGAGGACCACAGCAGCAGTGAGTCGAAGGTAGCGCACCTGGTCGTCCACTCCACCGGCGATCAGGATGAGTCCAGCCGCCGCGGCCAGCGGTACGGCTCCGGCGAGCCACGGGTTTACCGGTGCGGTGGCGGCCACCGCCGGGGACGATCCGGGGTGGCGTGAGTGGTTGCGACCGGTGAACTGCAGGGAAGGCATTCGGAGTCGACCGTGTAGTGCGCCGCTCAGAAGGCGAAGCGGCAAGGCCACCAGCACGATGAAGATGAGCGCGAGGAGGAGAGCCAGAAGCAGCGAGCCCGGAGTCACGCTGCTCGCGAGGGTGGGGATGAGGGCACCGAAGGGTGTGGGGGTGCTCCAGTTATTGGAAGGTCCGCTGGGGGGAGGTGCTGCCAGAGTGGAGCCGTCGGGGGTCGGTGTGCTCGGGGCCACACTCGGTGGGGGCACGCTGGGTGTCTGGCTCGGTGCTCCCGGGCTTCGCGGTGAAATTGGCGCCGTCGGCGGTGCGGGTGGGATCGATCCGGCTTTCGCTCCGAAGAAGACGGTGATTGGCACGCTCGGTGCGCCATAGTTGCCGGCCGAGTCCCGTTGAATCACCAGCAGGGAATGCGCGCCAGGGGCCATCCCGCGCACGCGGCAGCTCCAGAGCCCGCCGATGATCGCTGTTTGGCAGGCCGGCACGTTGTCGACGTAGAGGTCGGCGACACCGTCCTGGCCAGCCGCCGCAATCTCCCCGGTACCCGAGAAGGTGACCTCACCGGTGGTGACCCTGGTGCCTGCTGCCGGGGAGGTGATCGCGGCACTCGGAGGGGCATCCCGATCCACCACGAGGGAAAGGGAGCCCGACAGCGACGAGGAGGCGCCGCCGCCAAGGTCTGCGCGCGACTGCGTCGCCCGCAGTACATACGATCCGGAGGGCACGGCGAGCGAGCATGACCAGTAGCCCGCGTCGGTGGCTACCGCGGAGCATCCGACCGCACCGCCGTCGAGCACCGTGGATATGGTGCTGCCCGCGAAGCCGTAGCCGGAGACCAGTCCGGTCGTGAGGGAGTCCGGTGCGCCGACGATGGTGGGAGCA
>JAYTTG010000040.1:0-2685 GCA_043745175.1 Microbacteriaceae bacterium | reverse complement strand
CACCAGCACCGTAGAAACTCCCCGCACCTCGGCATCACCGCCGTTGCCCGCGGGGAGTTTTTCGTGGAGGCCTGGATGAGTCAGGAACCGTAGCGCAGGGAATGGGACGACCGCGTTCTCTGGGTTCGTCCGCGCCAGTGGATCACCGCTGAGGTTGACCGGCGGGCAGCCCGCCAGCAGCGCGGACGTGTCGATCAGCGGTGACACACCCATCCAGCGATTCGATGCGGCGTCGCGCGCCGGCGAAAGGTACAAACGGGGGACGTGCCAATCCTGGCAGCAATCGGGGGCGTACTCGTGGTCCCGCCACTCCGTGACACCGCGGACCAGGTGCGGTTTGATCGTTCTATGAAACCTCTCCGCCAGATCATCGTGTTCGACACCGCGGACCTCTCCACCGAGAGCACCTTCTGGGCAGGCCTCCTGGAGGGCACAGTCGAGATTGAGGACGATTGGCACACGCTGTACGTGGATGGTGTGCCACGTCTCGGTTTTCAACTCGCCCCAAACCATGTTGCGCCGGACTGGCCCGATGGTGAACCGCAGCAGATTCACCTCGACCTGTATGTCGACGATATCGCCGCTGGACACGCCGAAGCGATGGCGCGTGGCGCCCGCCTGCTGAGGCCGTCGGCACACCCCGAGTCGACGCAGGGGTTTCAGGTTTACGCGGATCCGTCCGGGCATCCATTCTGCCCCTGCTGGGGCTGAGCAGGTTCGTCGCCGCGTCTGCGCGTCCGCGAGCGCAATGAAACCACGCGGGACTTTTCGGCTGGCTCGTCCTGCGAGCGAACGGTGCTGTGTGGGCGGACACGACCCAGCCGGTGGATGACTCCGCTGAGATGTTCACCGACGGCATCGAGAACGAACGGCGCCGCAAAGCCAGCCGGACGATGCCGGAGATGGTGATCCCCCTCACGGAAACGACCTTGTCGCCAGCCTCTGGTGGCACACCGTCTGAAAAGAATCACTTTATGTCGCAGACGTCAGCGGTGTGCTCGGACGCACTCGCGCAGTTGTTCGACAGAGCCCGTCGAACTGGAAGTGAACTGTGCACAGGTCGAACGGGAATCAGGGATACCCGAAAGCACCTCGTCTTATCGGCACCGTCGAGTAGTGTGACGCTCGTGCCCGAGACCCAAGACCAGCCCTCCACCGCCCCCGTCTCTTCACCGGCAGCTCTCAGCATCCGAGGCCTCTACAAGCGCTTTGGCGAGAAGAGCGCGGTCGACAACCTCGACCTGGACGTGCCGACCGGATCGTTCTATGGACTGGTCGGGCCCAACGGCGCCGGCAAGACCACGACCCTCTCGATGGCGACCGGGCTGCTGAGACCGGATGCCGGCACCATCATGCTGCACGGGGTCGATGTCTGGCGCAGTCCGATCGAAGCGAAGAGACTCGTGGGAGTGCTTTCCGACGGTGTGCGCCTGTTCGATCGGCTCACCGGCGAACAGCTCGTGACCTACTCCGGACTGCTCTCGGGCATGGACCGGGCTACGGTCGCCGAGCGTGTCGACGACCTGCTTCGCCTGCTCGACCTGCAGGGGGCCAGCGGCACGCTCGTGGTGGACTATTCGGCGGGTATGACCAAGAAGATCGCCCTCGCCTGCGCCCTCGTGCACGCGCCGCGGCTTCTCGTGCTCGACGAGCCCTTCGAGTCGGTTGATCCGGTATCAGCGGCGAATATCCGTGACATCCTGCAGGGCTATGTATCCTCCGGTGGCACGGTGATCGTCTCCAGCCACGCCATGGACCTGGTGCAACGCATGTGTGACCATGTCGCCGTCATTGCGGCGGGTCGGGTGCTGGCCGCGGGCACGGTCGACGAGGTGAGGGGCGGATCGACGCTGGAAGACCGGTTTGTCGCGCTGGTCGGCGGGCGGCACCACGCGGAAGGCCCCGAATGGTTGCGAATCTCCTGAGGCTTCGCCTTCTCGTTCTCAAGAATTCCCTTCTGCGCAGCACCTGGCAGCTTGTCGCCGTGATCTTCGGCGCACTGTACGGTCTCGGCGTGCTGTTCGGCGCCACGATCGGGCTCATCGCCCTCAGCGGTGCGCCGGTGTCCATTGCGCGCACCGTAGTAGTGCTCGCCGGCTCGGCAGTGGTGCTCGGCTGGGTCGTCATCCCGCTTCTCGCCTCGGGCATCGACCAGACCCTCGAACCGGCGCGGCTGGTGACCTTTCCCATCCCGCTCAACACCCTGCTGCTCGGGCTTGCCCTCAGCGGACTCGTGGGGGTGCCAGGGGTCGTGACCATGCTCGGGTCGCTGGCGACCGCGGGCACCTGGTGGCAGCATCCGCTTATCGCCCTGATCGCCGCGATCTGCGCGGCCGTTGCGGCGGTGACCTGCATCGTAGGGTCGCGGGCGGTCACGACCCTCAGCGCCACCTTCACCTCGGGGAGACGGTTTCGGGAGGCTGCAGGATTCCTCGCAATCATTCCGTTAATGCTGCTCGGCCCGATCATCGTGTCGCTGTCTTCTGGCATTCGCAATTCCACCGACGCCCTTCCCGGCCTCGCAAATGCCCTCGCCTGGACTCCGCTCGGAGCCCTCTGGGCCGTACCTTCGGATGTCGCGGTCGGTGACTGGGGTGCCGCCGGCCTGCACTTCCTCATCGGCATCGCGACTCTCGTGCTGCTCACCCTGCTCTGGCGACGCAGCCTCGCACTCGCCCTCATCAC
>JAYTTG010000039.1:0-2716 GCA_043745175.1 Microbacteriaceae bacterium | reverse complement strand
TGATTGACTGGGTGCGCGGCCCCAGACTGGTGCCCGCATAGGGGCCCGCTTATGGGATTATTCTTAACCACTCGATCGGCCGACAGGCAGCGTTTACGATATGAATGAATTCCTGATCGGATACGCACGCGTATCCACGAACGAACAAGATCTCACCGCCCAACACAACGCCTTGGAAAACCTCGGCGTTCGATCGAACCTGATCTACACCGACCACGGACTCACCGGCACCAACCGAGCACGACCCGGCCTGCGAGAAGCCTTGGCCGCCTGCCGGAACGGCGACACCCTCGTGGTTGCCAAACTCGACCGACTGGCTCGCTCGCTACGGGACGCGAAAGACATCATCGACGAGCTCACCGTCAAGGGCGTCAAACTCAGCATCGGCGGATCCGTCCACGACCCGACCGACCCGGTCGGGCGTCTGCTGTCCAACGTCCTGGCGATGGTGGCAGAGTTCGAATCCGACCTCATCCGCGCCAGAACGCGAGAGGGAATGCAAGTGGCTAAAGCGAAAGGCCACCTCCGCGGTAAACAACCCAAGCTGTCGACGGCCCAGCAACGTCACCTGATAGAAGTTCATCGGGCAGGGACGCATTCCACCGCCGAACTCGCCGAGCTGTTCAACGTCGCCCGCTCCACCGTGTACCGCACCATCCAACGACAATCCGTCGACCACTGAAACACACTCGCCGGCTCCCGTTGCCGAGCCAAACAACTCAGCAACGGGACAGCCGAACTGAGGAACCGGCAGCAGTCATTCCGATGATCAAGCCATGTCACAACGGGAACCTTCACCGCGACAATCCCGAATTTGGAACGAGGGAGTCCACAGGTGAACACTTACGAGAAGGCGATTATGACTTTTCGTGCAGTCCAACGTCGCCAGGGTCTAGGCCGCCTTTATGCTTCGGGGATGGGGCGACATGTTGAACCGGACCAGATCGGCGAGACGCCTGCCGCCGCGCGACTACGCCGCCGCAACCAACGCCGAATTTTGTTTGTGAATGGGATGCCTCGATGGTGGCCACGTCGAATGCGATTCGTGTGGCTCTACGTTGTAGGGCCCGTGGCTTCGCTCATCAACTTCGTCCTGAACGGTATTTGACTACTCCGTTTCCATACCGAGCTCCAGCGACGCTAAGAGGGGTTCACCGAGATGCGGAAGCAGTCAAATGGGGACGGTCAGAGCGACAAGCTCCACCTCAAGCGGGACCCGTTATCGGACTCGACCGAAGGTGAGCGGGGGGAGGGCACCTGATATCGCGGCCGCAGTTCGGGCGACGATGAGCGACGGGTCGATGATCTCTCCGCTGGCGATATGTAAATCCAGCTCCTGAACTGGCATGCACACCACTCGGACTTGTTCCGCCGGGTCGGAGCGGTCAGCAATGCCTGCTCTCGTACCGGAGGAAGAGACAAAAATATGTACCGGCCACGCTGAACGGCCAGGGTTTGTGAAGAACATGCGCAGCGGTCGAAGCTCGTTAGCCACCAGGCCGAGTTCTTCTTCCAACTCCCGCCGAGCCGCATCTATCGAGCGCTCACCCACCTCGCCGGCACCGCCTGGGAGGTCGAGAATCCACTGACCGATGGGATAACGGAACTGGCGAGTGAGGAGGACAGAGTCGCCATCAACGACCAGGGTCGCGACTGCAAACGGGTAGCTCTCGTCCACTTCATAATGCGCTTGTGTTCCGTCGCCGAGCAGCACAGTGTGGTCGACGAGCGTCATCCGTCCCGTGAATGCCACAGCCGATCCCAGGCGCGTCCAGATGCTTTCCGTCGCCGCAACCACCACCATACGCAGAGCAAGCGCTCCAACCGCGGCTGATCGCAGCGAACGTCGGAGGTGCGTGGCTATCGGGGTTGCGGGGCAGTCTGGAATTTGAACCCGAGATGCGAAGCGACGAAACCGAGATTCTCGTAAAACCGATGCGCCTCAGTTCTGCTGTTGTCCGAGGTGAGCTGGACTAGCCGTGCATCGAGGGCTACAGCGGCGATGTCCGTTACCCAGCGCACCATTGCAGACCCGATGCCCAAGGAGCGGAGATCGCTGTGAACCCGAACGGCTTCGATGAGCAGACGCGTGCTGCCGCTCCGCGCCATCCCCGGTATGCGTGTGAGTTGCATGGTTCCAACCACTCGCCGGTCCCCGTCGATGACGAGAAGCAGTTCGTTGGAGGGGTCGGTGATGATCTGGTGAAGTGCGGATACGTAAGCCGGACGATCGGTTTCCGCGGCTACATCGCCTCGAGAGGCACTGACGGGATCGTCAGACAAAAGCTGCATGAGTGAATTTAAATCCTCCGCCGAGGCACGCCGCAGCGTGACCTGCCCGATACCTGAATCGAGCGCGACGGGCAAGGAAAGGCTCTCAAGCATCCCACCAGCTTCCCATGCCCAAGTACCTTAACCAATTTGTCCGCAACAGGGATGATCACCGGACGGAATTTCGAGCACTCAGGAGATCGCGCTGAAGACCACTTCTTAGCCAGCAGGGCCGCCTGTATGCGGACCGCTTAGCGGGCCGTGTGCATCGGCTGATCTGGCCCTGTCAGTTAGATCGTCTTGTGAGGGAGAAAGTGTCGGTAAGTCTGCATCGGCCGCTTCAATCGTGCGTGCTCAAAGGTGGGCCCGTAGGCAGCCCAGCCCGTCGACTCGTAAAGCCGAACCGCAATGTGGTTGTCGGCTAACGCGTGCAGGACAATCTGAT